>NZ_JBFRTU010000082.1:0-75938 GCF_041474275.1 Vibrio sp. 10N.222.52.B7
GTTTGATATAAATCCGTACCTATCTTTACTTCCAAACTTCCAACATATTTATATTTTATAGAAGCTAACACTGTTAAGGAAAATTTCAAATATGGACAACAAATCTGAAATCGAACCAAGTAATGATAAAGCGACAAAGTCAGGTGCACCAAAATTACCAGAATTTGAAATAAAAGATTATTCAAAAATCCCTCAACGAACACACAAATATCCTGCATCTGAACGTGCAAAAAAAATTGTTCGAGATTCTATGGCTATTGACAGCCTTTTTTCCGGTCTTTGGCCCTCTCAATGGTCTTCACCTGAAGCACCAGAATTCCATGATGAAATGGACAAGTGCAAAGCCGCTGGATTCAAGGTACTAGCAGCATGTCCTTCCGCAGACTCGTTAGATGCCTCGGTTGAAGGCATTATGAAAGGCGCTCAGTTCTACCTAAGCAAAATGAAAGAACGCCCAGACGACTATATGATGATCCGCACTACCAAAGATATTGATGAAGCGGTAAAACAAAACAAATTGGGTATTTACTTCACTCACCAAGGTACTCAAATATTTGGTGGTGATGTTGATCGCGTAGGACTATGGCGTGAGATGGGCTATGGTTACTGTTTATTGGCATATAATCAACGTAATGATGTGGGTGATGGCTGCTTCGAAATTGAGAACCGTGGTCTAACTGAATATGGAAAAAAACTTGTCGACGCTTATAACCGATACGGTATGCCTGTTGATGTAAGCCATACTGGCGAACGAACCTCCTTAGATGCGATTGAACGCAGTAGCCAACCTGTCATTTCTTCGCATTCAGGTGCGAAAGCCATTGCCGATTATCAGAGAAGCCTTTCTGACGCTGTGATTAAAGGTGTTGCGGCAACCGGTGGGGTTTGCTCAATAAATATGGTGGCTGCCTTTATGGATACATCTAACCCAGATATATTGACGACTGAACAATTATTTCGACATATTGATTATATGGTCAACTTAGTCGGTATAGACCACGTTGGCTTCGGTTCAGACTATATCCCGAACATCAATTTTACAGCGTCTATTATTCAAACACCAATGGGGCAGAACGTATTCCCTGATGGTGGCTATAGTGCCGCTGTAGGAGCAAAAGGGTTTCCTACCCCAGCACCATATCAAATTGTTGCAGCTCTAATTGATACCATGCTTGAAAATGGATACTCAGAAGAAGACTGCAGCAAGTTCTTAGGTGGCAACATGTACCGAGTATTTGATCAAGTCTGGGTATAAGAAGTTTATTAAATTTACTCAATAATTAGCACTTCTAACATCTCGTTTAGAAGTGCTTTTTTAATCGCTTCGAATGAGACTGCAGTTTATGACTGCTCCTAACTTGTTATTGTCCAAATCCCATTTAGACGCCCAATAATTAAAAAAGGGATTGGTATTTCTACCAATCCCTTCCAAACTCTCTTTCTACTTACAAGATCTCAATTGCCTTTTGAACCGCAGGGCCAATCTGGCGCTTACGTGAAGTGACACCTTCCAAAGTCAGCATGTCACTTGTTGGTTCAGCGTTGAAAGCCGATTTGATGACTTGATAGTCGCTTTCATCCACCCACAATAAGTTCGCTTCTTTGTTCTTGGTATCTGTGATTGAAAAGAACAGATGGTCTAGCCCGTTCTCTTTTTTGTAAGTCTTCATTGCTGCTAGAAGATCGTCTTTACGGTCAATCAGTTGTTGAGCCATTAGTGTTTCAGCAACACCGATACCCACCTGTTTGCCACCGTACTTAAAGTTTTTGTAATCCAGCGTCAGAATGGTTTCAGATGAAAGGTGGCTAAGATCTGACTTAGCAACCAACATCTGTTGACCGAAGTCTTCGATATCTGAAATGCCTGCAACCTTCGCCAGCTTCTCTGCGTATTCACGATCATGATCTGTTGTAGTTGTTGATTGGAATACCACTGTGTCAGAAAGAATCGCACCCAAGCCAACACAAGCGAGGTGTTTAGGTAATGTCACATCGAGCTTTTCAGCATTGTCAGCCAGTATAGTTGCAGCTGAACCCCAACCTCGGATATCCATCTCGACAATCTGCGGGGTGTTAATTGGAGAGCCACCAATCGCATGATGATCGACCACTGCCACAATGGATGCTTGATCAATAGTTGGTGCTAATTGAGTCACTTGGTTGAAGTCAACCAGCCCCACTCGGTATGAAGAGTAATCTGTCTCTACACGTGGAGATTCTGCATTACAGTAGTTCAAGATAAACGTCGATTCAGGATTAATCGGCTCAGGCACTGTCGCCGTACCACCATAAATATGAGCCGCGAGCATCGCAGACATTACCGTGTCGCTGTCTGGGCTTAGGTGCCCTGTCCATACGAGATCTTCACTGTTTTCATTGGCAGATTGTTGCCAGCTAAAAGCAAAACTTGCTGAACTGAAAGACATAATTACGGCTGCAACGACAGGGGTTAGCTTCACGGGTATTTCCTTATTTAAATGCGATATAGAAGCCCATAAGCTAAACACCAAAAATTTCAGAACCGTGTAACTAATATTTCAGTTTTACTTCAGTAAGTAACTAAATGTAATTGCCCTTAGGCTTTCACTATTAATCACACCAAAGCTCAACTTGGATTAGGTTAGCTTTTCATTATTTCACAATGAATTTCAATGAACCCTAATGATAAGAAAGCTAAGACACTGATTTATTGACCACATAACATCATCAACCCACATACTGAAAATAAGATAATCTTATTAAAAATGGATTATCGAAAGGCACAAAAAAGGCTGCAAAAGCAGCCTTATCGAGTAAGCATAAATATGCTATTCAATCATCGAGATCGAGGTTTTTTTCCTCCCCTTCCCGTTGCTGGTAAGGGAGCGGAGATGTACACCAAGGGGAGGTTAGAGGGGATTCTAGTGTTTGTATCGAAAGGTGTTGCTGTCATCAATAATCTCAATTTTGACTTTTACTACGCCTTTCTTAACGTCACCAATTTGAGAAAATGCTTTGTGGGAAAGGTCAATCACTCGGCCTTTTACGTAAGGGCCTCTATCGTTAATTTTGACATCGACTGACTTGTTATTGGCTGTATTGGTCACTCTCACGATAGTCCCAAATGGCAAGGTTTTGTGAGCGGCTGTATAGGCGTTTTTATTATACGTTTCACCACTTGCCGTCAGTTTTCCATGGAATTTATCGCCATACCAAGAAGCCACTCCCACAAGCGCATGTGAATTGGCATAGCCCTTTGTTTTTGAAGTATCGACGGCCGCATGTGACGAGCATCCGGCAAGCAAAGTAATAAGAAAAGCGGCAAAGATAAGGTTTAGTTTTTTCATGCTATTTCAGTAGATCTTCTTCATGTAATGTTTATCTATTTTCATTGTAGTGCGGTTCAGCAGTATTGAACTGAGTATTATGAGTTCTCAGCGAAGGCTATCACTAGTGTGATTCCGCAATGTTTTCATGAAGCACGCTCGCTTCAGTCATATTCATGAAAGGTTTTATCTTCAAAACGTCAACTTTAACAATGCCTTAAAGTTGTTGATTTATTAACCACCACCACATGATGGAGCACTTAAAAAGCACACAAACAAAAAAAGGATTGGTATCTCTACCAATCCTCTTTAGGGGGTGTTTCGGTTTATCTACCTTATGGAAGGCAGTAACGCTATTACTCGTAATCAGTCGCGTACGTGTCTTCGTATGTGTGCGAGTAGAACTCGAACAGGTTGCCAAACGGGTCTTCTAGGTAAACCATTTGTGCTTGTTTTAGTTCGTCTTCTGGGTGGTAAGGCATGATGTCCATACGAACCTTACCGCCAAACTCTTCAACGCGCTTGATAGCTGAATGAAACTGCTCTTTAGGAAGCTGTAGACAGAAGTGGAAAATGCCCAGGCGAGAGAAATCAACGTTGTGACGCTCTTCACGGTCAACCATTTCGAACATCTCAACACCGATGCCATCAGAAGTGACTAGGTGAGCAATATTGAAGCCTTTAAAGCCTTCACCAAATACTGCAATACACATGCGGCCGATTGCTGATTCGCGCTCTTCCATCACTTTAGTGTTGTTCATTACAACTCTTAGACCTAGCGCTTTAGTGTAAAACTCTACTGCTTGGTCCATGTCACCCACCATGATGCCTACGTGATTCATTTTCATAACTTTCTCCAAATTCTCTTTAATTCTGTATTTTTCGAAGACTCGCTTCGGTGTTTCGTTTCGATGGAGAGAGTATATGGAGATACGACGATTAACTGAAATTATCATAATTTATATTAATGATAATTTTATGTTATTTACCAAGTTAAGTGAGATGCCAACACGTCACACAATAAGTTAAAGTTGAGAGCCACATATGTCATGTGGCTCTAGTTAAACATCCTTAGTTCAGCACGAAGAAGCCCGTTACGCTTTACTGGTCTGTACGACGTTCGAAATCTGCTTGGCTTTTGTTTCAGGCACCAAAGACATCAACCCGGTAGTCACAAGCGCGGCAATACCAGACATGGTTACAGGTGAGCCAAATATGCTTTGCACTAGCTTGGGTGCTTCTTTCAATAAATCCGGCACTAGCATCACCCCAAGCCCTAAGCCTAGTGAGATGGCAATCGTCATAATTCTGCGGCGATCCAGTTTTTCATTGGCGATGATTTTGATGCCCGCCGCAGCAACCGTACCGAACATCACTAATGTCGCCCCGCCCAATACTGGCTTTGGAATCGTCATTAAAACCGCACCTAAGATGGGAAATAACCCTAACAGAAAAAGAATCGCGGCAATGAAGTAGCCGATGTAGCGACTCGCGATCCCCGTAAAATGGATCACACCGTTGTTCTGGCTGAAAGTCGTGTTCGGAAAAGTATTGAATACCGCTGCGATGAGCGAGTTCACACCGTCACCTAGCACGCCAGCCTTGAGTCGATTGATGTATTTTGGCCCCTTAACTGGCTGCCCTGAGAACATACTGTTGGCGGTAAGGTCACCCGTGGTTTCAATAACGGTAATCAAGTAAATAAAAGCGATAGGCAGGAAGGCTTGCCAATCAAAAGCGAAGCCATATTTAAATGGGACAGGAATGCTCAATAGCGGTTGAGAAGCAAAAGAAACCATAGACGCTTTACCCATCAAAATGGCAACGCCCCAGCCAACTACCAACCCAACTAAAATCGACGACAGCCTAACCATATTATTGTTACTCAGGTTAAGCACGACTATGGTTCCGAGGACGATGGCACCCAACATCAGATTGCTTCCAGAGCCAAAATCTTCGGCGCCAACGCCACCCGCAATATCAGTAACACCGACTTTAATCAAAGAGATACCTATCGTCGTGATAACGATTCCAGTCACAACGGGCGTGATAACGACTTTGAGCTTTTCGATAAAGCGCGATAGTACGATTTCAACAAATGCACCAAAGAAGCAGACACCGAAAATGGTAGCGAGCATTTCATCTGGCCCACCTCCATTCGCTTTAACCAGAAAACCTGCACCTAATACAGATCCCAAGAACGCAAAGCTGGTTCCTTGGACACAGATCATCCCTGCGCCAACTGGCCCTATTTTTCTCGCTTGAATGAAGGTACCGACCCCAGACACCATGAGTGCCATGCTGATCAGATAAGGAATATGCTCACCCAACCCAAGCACACCGCCAATAATGAGTGTGGGCGTGATAATACCAACGAAACTGGCTAATACATGCTGCAACGCTGCGTAACTGGCAGCTCTGACTGATGGTCGATCGTCTAATCCGTAGATCAATTCACTGTTCTGTTCCATGTGACTTCCTTTATGTATTTTTTATTGTATACAATTTACATAAAGACAATAGAGCAACATATATGCCAATGGTTTAACATCATACTTATCAATCAGTTAAGTTTCATCTCTAGCCAATGCTGCACTATAGAGCAACACAGTCGGCTTGTTTTAGTGCAACGAAGAACACACAAAGCACTCGTTTGCTCTAGTTTACTCGTTACCTCTAACCAAATACCGCAGACACAAAAAAAGGATTGGTATCTCTACCAATCCTCTTTAGGGGGTGTTTCGGTTTTTCTACCTTACGACAGGTAGATGGCGTCTATTACTCGTAATCAGTCGCGTACGTATCTTCGTATGAGTGAGAGTAGAACTCGAATAGGTTGCCAAACGGGTCTTCTAGATAAACCATTTGTGCTTGTTTTAGTTCGTCTTCTGGGTGGTAACGGTGAATGTCCATACGTACCTTACCGCCAAACTCTTCAACGCGCTTAATAGCTGAATGAAACTGCTCTTTTGGAAGCTGTAGACAGAAGTGGAAAATGCCTAAGCGAGAGAAATCAACATTATGACGCTCTTCACGGTCAACCATTTCGAACAGTTCAACACCGATACCATCAGATGTTACTAGGTGTGCGATGTTGAAGCCTTTGAAGCCTTCACCAAATACAGCAATACACATACGGCCGATTGCTGATTCACGCTCTTCCATCACTTTAGTGCTGTTCATTACGATTCTTAGACCTAGCGCTTTCGTGTAAAACTCTACTGCTTGGTCCATGTCGCCTACCATGATGCCTACGTGATTCATTTTCATAACTTTCTCCAATTCGTTTTTTATTCTGTGCTTTTCGAAGTCTAACTTCGGTATTTCGTTTCGATGAAGAGAGTATAGGGAGAAACTATGATTAACTGAAATTATCATAAATTATATTAATGATAATTTTTCGTTATCTGCAAATTAGTAGGAGATCTCAGCTCACTTAAAGAAACACTGTCTACATCAATGTTCACGCTATACATAAATGTTCTCGCTATACATAGATGCTCAAACTGTAAATAGGCGCTCTACGGTAATAGAGACAAACCTAATATAGAGAACAACCTAAAGAGCATAGCTACTGAAATTAGGTATTGCCGACCTTTGATAGCTTTTGTCGATAGCTTTCTCCTTTCGAAGATAGGATTCGCCTATTGAATCTATAGAAATGTCCGATTTCACTAATTTTCGGTGGCAATGCAATATATCTACATCGACGCGGGATAGCGTTAAACACTATAAATTAGAAAGAGAGTCAAATCATGATCAACACAGAAATCAAACCATTCAACGCAACAGCATTCAAAAACGGCGAATTCGTAGAAATCACTGAGCAAGACGTTAAAGGCAAGTGGGCTGTATTCTTCTTCTACCCAGCAGACTTCACGTTTGTATGTCCAACTGAGCTAGTTGACCTACAAGACAAATACGCAGAGCTTCAATCTCGCGGCGTAGAAGTTTACTCAGTATCAACTGACACTCACTTCTCTCACAAAGCATGGCACGATACTTCTGACAAAATCGGCACTATCGAATACTTCATGGTAGGCGACCAAACTGGCAACATCACAAATAACTTCAACGTTATGCGTGAAGGTCAAGGCCTTGCAGACCGTGCAACGTTCCTAATCGACCCTGAAGGCGTTATCCAAGCAATGGAAATCACAGCTGAAGGCATCGGCCGTGACGCAGAAGACCTACTACGCAAGGTTAAAGCAGCACAATACGTAGCCGCTAACCCAGGTGAAGTTTGCCCAGCTAAATGGAAAGAAGGCGAAGAGACTCTAGCTCCATCTCTAGACCTAGTAGGCAAGATTTAATCTAAGCCTAGCTAACAAGAATAGCTAAACGGTTCTACAGGCGCGCTTCGCCCCCCCTCCTAAAGGGCAGTCGCGCGCCACCCTTTCAAAACATCAACACCACAATATTTGCCGACTTGCGCCCCCTTTTTATTTTCCTTTTTCAGCAAGAAGGTATTGGTCAATACCAAGACACAGAATTTAAGAGCAGGCACGATTATGTTAGATCAAGCAATGAAGCAGCAGCTAAAAGCATACCTAGAAAACCTAAAAACCAATGTTCAGTTAGTGCTTAGCCTGGATGGCAGCGACACCGCGAACAAACTTCAAGATCTGGCGAATGACATCTCGTCTTTAACCGATAAAATTGAAGTGACTCGCGATGACAGCGCAAGCACTCGCAGCCCTATCATGCAGGTCGTGAACCAAGAGAAAGGCACCGCGATCGGTTTTGCCGGTTTGCCAATGGGTCACGAATTTACGTCACTGGTTCTAGCACTGCTTCATAGTGGTGGTCACCCTATCAAGCTTGAAGCGGACGTAATCGAGCAAATTAAAGAACTCGATCAAGAGCTTAATGTAGAGATTTTTATCTCGCTCTCATGCCAAAACTGTCCAGAAGTGGTTCAAGCCTTCAATATGATGTCGGCGATTAATCCTCTGGTTAAGACAACGATGATCGACGGCGCAGCATTCCAAGATGAAGTGAAGTCTCGCGACATCATGGCAGTACCAAGTGTATTCGTTAATGGTGAGCTATTTGGTCAAGGCCGTATGTCACTGGCTGAAATCCTTAACAAGGTTGATTCAGGCGCAGCGGAAAAGAAAGCAGCAAACCTAAACCAACAAGCACCGTTTGATGTATTGGTTGTGGGCGGCGGCCCTGCAGGTTCTTCAGCGGCAATTTATGCTGCACGTAAAGGCATTCGCACAGGTGTGGTTGCTGACAGATTCGGTGGCCAAGTGATGGACACTATGGCGATTGAGAACTTTATCTCAGTGAAAGCGACCACCGGCCCTAAGTTAGTGGCAAGCCTTGAAGAGCACGTAAAAGAGTACGGTGTTGAAGTGATGACTGAGCAGCGCGCTGCAAACATCATTGCGGCAGAAGACACTGAAGACGGTTACATCCACGTTGAGCTAGAGAGCGGCGCAACATTACGAGCTCGCACGGTTATCACAAGTACCGGTGCTCGCTGGCGTGAAATGAACGTTCCGGGTGAGCAAGAGTACCGCAATAAAGGCGTCGCTTACTGCCCACACTGTGACGGTCCATTGTTCAAAGGTAAGAAAACAGCGGTTATCGGTGGTGGTAACTCAGGTATTGAAGCGGCAATTGATTTAGCGGGTATTGTGGAACACGTAACCGTACTTGAATTTGCAGATACACTGCGTGCCGACCAAGTGCTTATCGACAAAGCAAACGCAACACCAAACATCGAAATCATCAAGATGGCGCAAACGACGCAAGTAATTGGTGATGGCAACCGTGTAACCGGTCTGGAATACAAAGACCGCAACACCGATGAACTTAAACAGATAGAACTCGCGGGTATCTTTGTTCAAATCGGCCTGATGCCAAACAGCGAATGGTTGAAAGGTTCAAAAGTTGAGCTTTCACCACGCGGTGAAATTGAAATTAACGCTCATGGCGCAACATCAATGAAAGGTGTATTCGCGGCGGGTGATGTAACGACAGTACCTTACAAACAGATCATTATTGCGATGGGTGAAGGTGCAAAAGCAAGCTTAGGTGCATTTGACCACCTAATTCGTAACTCAGCTCCAGTTAAAGAGGCTGAAACCGCTTAACCTTTACACTGAAAAGCTCAAAGCTTTTAACTCAAGTTCCTTAAATATTTGTTAACTTAATTCTTTACTGTTAACGACTTAGTCGACATTTAGACGCCACTCCTATAGATTTAGGAGTGGTTTTTTTCTTTGTGATTTATGCCGGTTGATAAAGCATGAAGGCAACCACCATCGCTAAGCTTCCACCCAAGCAACGGTTCACAAACATCATCTGTTTTGGTGATTGCAGCAACTTTTTAAGCATGGTGCCGCAATACGCCCACACCAACATGCACGGTACACCGGTAATCACCATACCCGCGATAATAGTCACGACTTGAATCAAGTAATCTGCGTTCGGAGTAATGAACTGTGAAAACACGGTTAACGAAGCAATCCAACCTTTAGGGTTTAACACCTGCACCAACACACCAGACATAAAACCTGAACGATTGTCGGTAGTGCTTTCTTCGATCTGCATATTCGCAATCGACCATGCCATGAACAGCAAATAAGCCGCACCCGCGTATTTCAAAATGTTGTATAGCTCTGGGTAAAGGGTAAATAGGCTAACCAAACCGACACTAGAACCCGCCAATACGATGATGATGCCAACAGCGTTCCCAGAGATAAAAGGTAAAGTCGCAGCAAATCCATAACGACTTGAAATCCCAAGTAATGCGATATTGCCTGCCCCAGGGGTAATTGCTATTGATGTTGAAAATAGCAAGAACGCCAGCATTAATTGAGAGCTCATTTCCTCTCACTCCTAATAAGTAAAGTATTTATAGGGGGAGAGTTTACAGATTCGACTAGGAATTAAATTGCTATATAGGCTAATATTAATCCAAATTTGAGCAAGACTTTTCTAAAATAGCCATGAAACAGAAAGAATCCACCAAAGAAGTGTTAGATGACACAGATATCGCCATCTTAGAGCATATCCAGCAAGACGGACGCATGAGCAACAGCAAGCTCGCAGAGAAGGTCAACCTCAGCGAAACCCCATGCTGGCGTCGTTGGAAACGCATGGAGGAAACTGGCTATATCGATGGTTACGCCGCTAAGCTGAATCGTAAGAAATTAGGCTTTCATGTGGCTGGTTTTACTCTTGTGACCTTGGGTAACCATGAAGTTGAAAACACAGAACCATTCGAAGAATTTGTCGCGGTAACCGATTGGATTCCTATGTGTCACTGCATTGCAGGCGGCGCCGATTACATGGTGCAAGTGTTGGCCAAAGATTTGGAAGAGTACTTTGAGCGTATTAGCTCGATCAGACGAGTCAAAGGCGTGAGTGCGATTCAGTCCAACATCTCAGTAAAAGAGTTGAAAAACAGCTATCAGCTTCCTCTTGAGGACTAGTTCACTTCTTCTGATAGCCTTTTTCTTTTAGCAAAACAAAAGCCCAACACCCTAGGTTTCTAAAACTTAGGGGCTGAGCTTTGTTTATTTAGGTTCTGGAAGTGAGTGTACGCTAATTCCCCACACCACCGGTATTGTCTGGCTGAGTTTCTGGCGTCTTAGGTGGCCACTCTTTGAAGGTCGCTAGGTGTTGCTGTACCGCCGCTTGAGCCGGGCCAAATGCCCACATTTTTTGTCCCATCCACTTCAAGTACATGCCCGATTCTTCGGCCGCTCGCTCATACGGGTCACGGCGCAAGTTAAACAGTAATGGGGCGTTTAGCTCTTCTTTAGGACCACTCCAACCGTGATTTTGCACGATGAAGTGCGCCTTCCAATCTCCTACTCGAACCGCTTGTAGCTTATCTCGTTCGTAGTAGTAAATCTCTTTACGATTCGACTCACCTTTTTCCGTCAACATATCGACTTGGTTATAACCATCGAGGTGTGCTTTAAAGCCATCGTGACCTTTTAGCATTTTCTCTTTCAGATCGGCAGGGCCACCCGCAGCTGCAACAAGTGTCGGTAGCCAGTCCATACCATCAAAGATGCCGTTACCCACAGTACCCGCTGGAATCTTACCTGGCCAACTAACGAGAGCTGGAGCACGAACGCCACCTTCCCACGTAGTGCCTTTCTCACCGTGGTATGGTGTCATACCACCATCAGGCCAAGTCATGATCTCTGGGCCGTTATCGGCAGTGAAAATGATGATGGTGTTGTCAGCAATACCGAGTTCTTCCATCTTCGCCATCATCTCACCGACGTGATCATCAAGATCTTTCATGACCACTTCTTGGAGTCCCCAACCGTTTTGACCGAGCATCGCTTCGTATTCAGGTGACAGGTGCGTCCAAACGTGACCGCGTGATGGACAGTACCAAGTGAAAAATGGCTTATCCGCTTCAACCGCCCTTTCGATGAAGTTGATCGCGTGCTTATTTACTTCATCATCTAGTGTGCGCATACGCTCGATAGTTAGCGCGCCATCGTCTTCAATGGTTTGTCCGCCTTTGCCATCGGATTTCGCGTAAATCACATTGCGAGGCGCAAAAGCATCCAACGAACCGTCTTTTGGCCAGTCTGGATCTTCGGTGTATTCCATCGCATTCAGGTGATACAACCAGCCCCAATACTCATCGAAGCCGTGCATTGTTGGTAAGAATTCATCACGGTCACCCAAGTGGTTTTTACCAAACTGACCAGTCACGTAACCCATGGTTTTGAGAATTTCTGGTAGTGTTGGCGTATCCGCATGCAGCCCAACAGGCCCACCCGGTAAGCCCACCGTATGCATACCCGTTCGCACTGGTAACTGCCCCGTTAAGAATGCAGAGCGCCCGGCCGTACACGATGGCTGCGCATAATAATCTGTGAGTAGCATGCCCTTTTCAGCAATACTATCGATGTTTGGTGTTTCACTACTCATCACACCATTGTGATAAGCACTCAGGTTTGAGATCCCAATATCATCCGTGAAGATAACAAAAATATTCGGTTGCTCTTGTGCTGACCATGCCGATAGCGAAAAGCTACTCAACACACTCATCACAACAAGGTGGAAAATCCTTTTCATAGAATGTCCTTATACTGTTTCAGATTGCTCTTTATGAATCATTTTTAAACCAACTAAACCAAAGCCCAACTCCAATATTAGATAAACAAAAAGTAGCCAATGCGGCATGCCATCCACCACCAAACTGATGACTCGTCCGGCAGCTAAACCCAACATGAATACCACCAAACTATAGAGCGCTGGCAGTCGATACTTTTTGAACAGTGCGCCAAACACCCAAAACAACGCCAGAGCCAAATAAAGCCCCATCACTGCACGAAAGATATGAGTAACGTTGATGGGTGTGGCGTCGATACCAAATAGATAGTCAAGAGAGACTACGGGGGCATAACCATAAGACAGTGCAATAGGTGTTAAACCTAAAACTGCAACGAACAAGAAAATACTCTGTGGCTTCATACCCTAACTCTTTTAACTTGGCTCATTTCAAAAAACATAGTCTACAATCAGCAATATACAAGTTGCATATATGAAAATTGCCCCCCGCAAGGCACATTCATAAACTTGCTACTTCACACAAAAGATAAGGATATCGATATGGCTAAATGGCGTTACCTAATCGCATCAGTATTAATGGCTAGTTCAACCGTAAGTGCGCAAGAAGCAAGTACACCGATGGATACAAAAAAGTGGCAACATAGTTTCGAAATCTACGCGCTCGCACTCAATATTCGTGGAGACAGCACCATTGGTAATTTGTCAGCAGATGTTGATGTTGATCCTTCATTCATCATGGATCATCTTGATATGACCGCAATGGTGCGTTTAGAGGGTGACTATGACAATCAATGGGGCTATTACATTGACTACAGCTTCATGAAACTAAGCGGAAAAACAAACTCGGTATTAGGATCCAACGCAAAGTTATTAAGAGGCAACCTTGATATCCGACAAGGTGTTTTAGATGTGAAGGGTTTTAAGCGCTACCAATACGATTTTGGCACGATTGATTATCTGTTTGGGCTTCGTTGGTGGGATAACGACATTGATACCAAGCTTTACGGTTCAGGTGGTAGGTTAAGTGTCGACCGATCACTTGATGAAGATTGGGTTGACTACCAAGTAGGTGTGAGATGGATAACGCAGATCAATAAGGATTGGAAGTTTCACGCAACCATTGATGCAGGGCTTGGTAGTGACACCAACTTTACCTCATCTCTGTTAACTGGCGTGCGATACCAGATAAACAGTTGGTCTGACTTAAATGTTGCCTACAAATCGACCTGGGTTGATTACGAAAACAAGGGGACCTTTGAATACGATACCGCATCGCAAGGGTTCCTGATTGGTTGGGCTGCTCATTTCTAGTCAAACAATAAGAGGTAAGCCTGATATCGTTAGGCTTACCTGACAATGTCAATCTTTCAAGAGTTAATGCCGGTTTTAACTAACGAACAAGCAAAACTACCCATCAACGACCTAGTTATTCACAGTGTTTGGAACTACGCACTCTTTCTTCATGATAGTTAAGCCGGCCTCGAGAGTTTCTGTCCAAGCTTGTTCGACGCTTTCATCGTAGTGAGGGTCATATTTTTTAACTGTATTGAGTAACGAATTGAACCACTCGTTGAGCTCAATCTCGGAAATATCCAGCCCTAGGTCTTTATGCCTTTTACCCAATTTCTTTACTGAGTTACGCACGCTTGGTAGACCAGCAGAGTTATAGATAAGAATGATCGAGGCTTTAAGCATCTTGGTTTGATGCTCTAATCCTATCTTTTCAAAACGTTCTGAAAATCTTGGATTATGCTCGCAAAAATCCGCCA
This sequence comes from Vibrio sp. 10N.222.52.B7, assembly GCF_041474275.1. Lineage (NCBI taxonomy): Bacteria > Pseudomonadati > Pseudomonadota > Gammaproteobacteria > Vibrionales > Vibrionaceae > Vibrio > Vibrio sp. 10N.222.52.B7. The sequence goes on from NZ_JBFRTU010000082.1 coordinate 14,135, forward strand.
AAAACGTTTCGAGAAATTCTTGGTCAATCCGGCAGCGCTCAAAACTTTCATAAAACAGTTCGTTCGGTTTCATCTAGCCAGTCCTTTGCAAAATTTTGAGTTATCGGGAAGCTAACAAGTCCAGAGCCGTAACTTAGCCAACTCCGAACCATCAATATGATCTAAGTATACGCCACTGTGGCATAAAATGAACGATGGCATAACGTAAACTACGGCATAAAGTGCGTTGCACAGATCTTGTTTCCATCAGGATCTCGCAAATAAGCCATGTACAAGCGACGCTCGTCAGAACCTCTCGCTCCGGGACCATTTTCAATGCTGGTACCGCCATTTTCGACGCCAACTCGATGCCACTCATCTACAACTTCAGGAGAAGGCGCAAGAAAACCCACCGTCATGCCGTTGCCGTGCGTTGCTGGCTGACCATCAATCGGTTTGGTTAAGCCCAACACACCCGTTTGGCTAACGTAAACACAGCGCCCTTTAGGATCCACAGAGCCTTCGCTATAACCAAGCACTTTCATGATTGGGTCATAAAAAGCCTTTGCGCGTTCAATATCTTCGGTACCGAGAAAAACATGGCTGAACATAACTAACCTCTTCTTTTATTGAAAGAACCACCTAAACTAGACCTATAATTCGTGTTTGTCTAGGCACGCTATTCGTCACAACTGTTGCTTAACCCATTGAGCAAACACCTGAAACTTAGTTCGCTGCTCCATGCCTTTCGGGAACTCAGTTAGTCTGATCAACGATCCGTTGTGCGCCCTGCCCTTGGTCATGCAGAATATCTTCAGGGTTCAACAAGTGGCATTTCTGCATACTCAAACACCCGCAACCGATACAGCCTGTTAAGTTTTCTTGTAGCGATTTAATCTGCGCCATTTTGCTATCAAGTTGACCCTGCCACTTCTTAGCAACGCGCTCCCAATCTCGCTTAGTCGCGGTATGGTTCATCGGCAGTGTCGATAACTCTTCGGTGATCTCTTCCAGCGTGAAGCCAATCGACTGTGCGACTTGTATCAAAGCAATTCTTCTCAACATCGCCGACTGATAACGGCGCTGATTTCCGTTAGTACGAATTGAAGCAATCAACCCCTTGGTTTCGTAAAAGCGTAAGGCCGAAGGAGCCACGCCACTGCGCTCAGCCAACTGGCCTATGGTGAGGTATACGATGTTTCTCATGATCTTTCACTTCCTGTTTGAATAGCCGTTTCTTCCTGATAATAACCAGTATAATATAGTTCACTTTAACTTAAAGTTTGCGTTCAAACTTAGGTTTGGGCTAGATTACAAAATACGCGCAACAAAGCAACCTAACGTATTGATTTTTTTGAGCTATGATTTTGTTCGCTGATTGCCATACATGTCGTCAAACCCGGGAATGCCTTGCTCCCACACAGGTTTATCTTCACCGACAATGGTTTTCAATGTATCAATGAAGAGCTTGGTTTTTATGGGTGCATCTCGATGTGGGTACACCGCATAGAAAGTGCCAAAGTCATCCAAGTTTAAGTGAGTCATAATAGGCACTAACTCTCCACTGAGCACTTCATCTTCAATCATCTGCGCCGTGACAACCGCGAGAGTACTGCCAGTTAGCGCGCTCTTGGAAATCATCTCAACGTCATTCACTTTATAAGCGGCATTAAGCTGGAAATGCTGCGCTTGCCCCTCTTGATCGACATAAGAAAACTTATCAATCAACAAACCCGGAGCGGCATAGATAGTCGCAGGTAATGACTCTAACTTTTCGATGGTGTTGATCTCGCCATGCTGAGCAATGAACTCAGGTGAAGCGACAATCAGCAATCGACTTCTGGCTATCTTACGGCTGATTAGGCTGGAGTTTTTGGGCTTACCAATACGGAAACCAATATCAAACCCTTCTTTAACCATATCGACGATTCGGTCTTCGAGTCTCAATTCAAAATCAACATCTGGATACTGCTTCTGGAAAACCGCAATCGCCTGCTGAACATATTGTCGACCGAACATGGTCGAGCTGGTGATTCTTAATAACCCTCGAGGCTCTGCATGATAATTTTGCGCCAAGCGTCGAGTATCGTTCAACAGTGCACGAAGCTGATGCGCTTGATTGACCATCTCATTGCCTGCAGCTGTCAGAGATAACGAACGAGTGGTTCGATTGAGTAACCGAACATCCAGCTCTTCTTCAAGACGGCTGATCTGTTTAGAGATAACGGAACGGTCGACGTTTCTTTGCTCCGCCACTTTGACAAACGAACCCAGCTCAACCACTTCAAGTAACAATAATAAACGACTCGATATATCCATAACGCCCTTTGTTGCATTTAAGGCACCAATCAAGTGCCAATATGACTATTTTTCTCATCTTATTACAAATCTATAGTAGCTGCACATAACGGAGACAACATTCAGTCCCGACCTAATAGAGGAACACCCCATGACACTACTATCTGTGACTAACCAAAATGGCATCGCAACAGTATCGATCAACAACCCACCAGTGAACGTGCTGACTTTCGACTTGATCAACGAGATCAATGCCTTTGTACTTTCATTGAAAGATGATCGTGATACTAAGGTTGTGGTCTTCAAATCATTACATGAGAGCTTCTTTCTGGCTCACCTAGATCTCAATGTGATCAACGGTACACAAGGTGGACAAGCTGGTTCGATTGAATTCAACCACATGATTGAGAACATTAAAGCGATGAAACAAGTCTCTGTCGCGGTAGTTGATGGCGTAGCTCGTGGGGGCGGTAATGAATTTGTGATGGCGTGTGACCTTGCTTACGGCACTGAAAACTCGGCGTTCGCACAACCAGAAATTCATGTAAACATCCCAACGGGTGGCCAAGGCGCAGTTCAATTTGCAAGACGCATGGGCAAAAACAAAGCGCTACAAGCTTTGCTGCTTGGTAACGATTTTACGGCTCAACAAGCAGAAGAGCGTAACATCATCACGCAGTTTGTACCGAAGGCAGAGCTAGAGGGTTTCTTAGCAGCGACACTCGGTGTAATCAGCCAATTAGAAGTACGTGATATCGTGATGTACAAAGAGATCATCGCTGCCTCAATCAAAGATGAGCAAGCGGGCGCTGAACTAGAACTTCGTTACTTCTTAGAGCGCGCAAAAGAGCAGAAAACCGCAGCAATTATCGGTGCGTTTCTAAAACACGGTGGTCAAACTGAGCGTGAAGCGAAAGACATTCAAGGTATCTTCGTTGACACCGAAGCAGAGTTATCACAATAGATAATGACGCAATTAAATGGCCATCGCTTGATGGCCATTTATGTATGTATCTACTTATTTATCTATTTATCTATTTATCTATTTATCTGTGCACCGATGTAGTAATTCTCTCACTCACTGAAGCAGTTAGATCTGACTCATGATCGATTTCAGGCTCTCGGCCATTTCGGTATTGATGATCTCACCCGTTTCTACATTAAAGTTGTCGTAGAAACTTGGCACCGACATCGACCCCTTCACATCAGCATCAAAGTAAGGTGCGGAATTTACCGCAGACGACAACACAGAGCTTGCGCCACCGGGGCCTGGTGATGTGGAGAGCATAACCACAGGTTTACCTTGATACACTTTCATGTCGATTCGTGATGTCCAATCAAACACATTCTTAAAAGCTGCGGTGTATGAACCGTTGTACTCTGCAAAAGAGATGACCACAGCATCAGCTTCGCCAATCTTGCTGAAAAAGCGCTGCGCGTGTTGATGAACGCCGGACTCTTTTTCTCTGTCTTCACTATAAATAGGCATCTCGAAACCATTAAGATCGAGCACCTCTACTTGCGCGCCCTCAACTAAGCTTGCGGTGTACGCTGCCAATTGTTGGTTAATCGATGCTTTACTGTTGGTTGCGCCAATTGCTAATACTTTCATTGTTGATCCTTGTTCAGTTTTCTCACCTTTATGCACTCATGACTTCAATTACGGAGCTCAAAGTTCATAACTGAAGATTCGTAACGTCTGTTTGATAACATCAAAACCTGCACTAGGCGACAAGGTGATAGATTGTGTTTTTAGATTGGGGATGATGATAAAACCTCAAGTTAACTTAAGGTAAAGTGATATTTTAAAAAAATAGGAAATAATTTAAAAACACTTATAAAGCAGTTAATTACGAAGGATTAAACATCGATTGGCATTGCACAGGCAAAAATAAGCACACCCAAAATACATTGAGTGTGCTTTATCGAAGTATTATTTACTTAAAGTGATTTAATGGACAGACACCAGAGTAAGCGACACCGGATAGCTCGGCCATTTCGCGATTCCATGTTGCCAAATCGTGAGGATTAAACTGATTCAAATGATCATGACCACACGCTCTCGCCATCACTTGCATCAACTCAGTCGAGGCTTCGAAGAAGTTCTTCAATTGATTCGATGCCTTCTCGACATTTAACCGTTGGCGTAAATCGGCTTTTTGAGTCGCGATACCCGCCGGGCAATTATTGGTGTTACACATTCTCGCCGCCACACAACCTATCGACTGCATGGCACTGTTCGAGATAGCGACACCATCTGCACCAAGCGCCATCGCTTTTACGAAATCCATCGGCACGCGCAAGCCGCCCGTGATGATCAATGTGACTCTGTCACTGACCCCTTGTTTATCGAGATACGCTCTAGCGCGAGCGAGTGCTGGAATAGTGGGAACGCTGATATGGTCACGGAACATTTCTGGCGCCGCCCCTGTACCGCCACCACGCCCATCTAAGATGATGTAATCGGCACTGGCATCAAGCGCGAACTGAATGTCTTCTTCGATGTGATTGGCACTTAACTTAAAGCCAATCGGGATACCGCCTGTCACCTCTCGAACACGGTCGGCGAACTTTTTAAAATCCTCGACCGTGTTAAGGTCGACAAAGGTGGGTGGAGAAATCGCTGCCGTGCCCGCTTCAATGCCACGCACCTCGGCGATCTTGCCTATGTTCTTCGCGCCCGGTAAGTGCCCGCCCGTTCCGGTTTTGGCACCCTGCCCGCCTTTAAAGTGGAAGGCTTGAACGTTTTTGAGCTTAGCTTCATCGTAACCAAACTGAGCACTGGCTAATTCATAAAAGTAGCGAGAGTTCGCCGCTTGCTCTTCGGGTAACATACCGCCCTCACCGGAGCAGGTACCCGTCCCTGCGAGTTCGGCACCTTTCGCCAATGAGACTTTTGCTTCTTCAGATAGCGAGCCAAAACTCATATCAGACACAAACAAAGAGATGTCCAATTTGAGTGGCTTCTTCGCTTTGGGGCCAATAATCAGTTCAGTTCCAACGGGCACATTCTCCAGCAAAGGCTTGGTGGCCATTTGCGCGACCATCACTTGAATATCGTCCCAGTGAGGCAATAGATGTCTTGGAACGCCCATGGAGGTCATTGGCCCATGATGTCCAACCTTGGATAAACCATCACGCGCCAGTTGATGAATAAACTCGACGGTAGGTTCTTCTTTGGTTGCGCTCGCAGCTGGCGACAAATCTGGCGCAGCCGCTTGAATGTGAACCTCCGGGCCTTCTTGCCCAACTTGTTCCGCTGTGAACTGTTTATGAGTGCCATCGCAGAAAGGAAGGTTGTTGGAATACTTACAGCGACAAAGGTAGGCGTCTCCGCTCTCTTCGGCGACAAAGCTTTTCGGTTTGAACCCCGTACCAGCATGAGAACCGTCACAAAACGGTTGGCTTTTCGATTTCCCGCAGGTACAGAAGTAATACTCTTCTCCCTCTGTCAGCTCGATTTTGACGGGTTTGTTATCCGCGATTACTGGACTCTTCATAGTTCGTTCACCTTTTCTTTTTTATGATTTGATGACTGAAGCGATGACTTGCTCGCAAGAATAAAGTAAAGGTGAGATACGCGGCTAATTCAATAAACGGATGAAGTAAAGCGACTCCAGTCGAAAGCCTGAATCACCATCAAACCGATAGCCATCGTGCTGATATTCATATCTTGGTTTTATGCCTCAACAATATCTATTCTGTCTAAATAATGGAAAACCACTTTTAAAGACCAACACCAAGGCTCTCATCATTAACTCAAGTTTTAAGTTTGTAGGGTTAGATCAGACAAACTGAAATTTTGTTATATAAAAATTGAGCTAGAATTATCTCAGCTTCCAAAGGTAAGCCAGAAATACAAACGGCAGTACGACAATTAATTTCAGCTGAAATAGGTAAACACTTTAACCTTTCCAGCAACAAAGAGAGAAATCATGAAAAAATCATTCAAGAAAGGCCGTATAAGCGGACTTGTTAGTATCGCATTGTGCCTAGGTGCGTCAGGTGCTTTTGCCGCGGATTACGACCTAGTTATCGAGAATGGACGAGTGATGGACCCTGAAAGCATGCTGGATGCTGTATTAAACGTCGGGATCAAAGATGGTCAAATCATCAAAATCACGGCAGAAAAACTCGACGGTGATGAGACAATCGATGCGACAAATCAAGTGGTTGCCCCAGGTTTCATTGATACCCATTTTCACTCGCTAGATGGTTTATCTATCAAGCTTGCAGCCCTAGATGGTGTAACATCTGGTATGGATCTGGAAGTCGGTGCGATTCGCGTCGGTGAGTGGTATGAAGAAAAAGCGGGTAAATGGCCACTGAACTACGGTACTGGTGTCAGCCACGAAGGAGCTCGTCTTCAAATCCTAGATCCTGAAGTGAAAATTACAGGCCCACATGATGCAACTACGATTCTTGGCTCGCTTCGAACTGAAGCGGCTAAAGACGGTGTGAGTGGCTGGTCTGAGACCAAAGCTGATATCGAGCAGATGAACCAAATCCTTTCTGTTCTTGATCAAGGCTTTGCAGAAGGTGCATTGAACCTAGCTTCAACAACCGCTTATATGAAAGATGGTTTGACGGCATTTGAGATGTACGAGTCCATGAAAGTCGCAGCAAACTGGGACCGATTTGTATCATCACATACCCGTTTTCACGCTAACCCTTCAAATCCAGAAGCACAGCTGGGTTTTGACGAAATCTTTACCAATGCGATGCTTCTCGACTTACCATTTTTGATGCTCCACAACAACGACTTCGGTTGGTGGGAAGTAGAAGAAAAGCTAAAGCTTGCACGAGAGAAAGGCTTAGTGATGTGGTCTGAATACTATCCATATGATGCGGCATCCACTGCGATTGGTTCATCTTTCCTTGTACCGGAGTCTGTGGAAGGGATGTACAACGCGAAGTATGAAGAAATGATGTACGACCCAACACGCGATAAATTTCTGACCAAAGAAGAGTATCTGGTCATTGCCGCTGAAGAACCGGGTCACTTGGTGGTTCTGTTTAGCCCTGCACGTAAAGATTGGATGAAATACTGGCTACAAATTCCAAACATGACCGTTGCAGCAGATTCTATCTATTCAGGTTTAGGTACTGATTCTTGGGATGCCGATCCAACAGAATATCAAGGTCACCCTCGAACTGCGGGTACTCGAGGCAAAGTATTACGTATGGCACGTGAAGAAGGCGTACCATTGTTATTCACACTTGCTCAAACGTCTTACTGGGCAGCAAAGCATCTAGGTGATGCGGGTGTTGAATCAATGAAAGTTCGTGGTCGTATGCAAGAAGGCATGGTTGCGGATATCACCATTTTCGACCCAGAAAACGTAACCGATAATGCGACTTACAAAGCCAAAGAACAAGGCAATCCAACAACCGGTATTTCTTATGTCATCGTAAATGGTGAGCAAGTGGTTAAAGAAGCTGAGTTCCAAAAAGTATGGGCAGGCCAACCCATTCGTAACACACCATCGGATGAATCGCGATTTGAAGGATTGAGCAAAGAAAAGTTCTTGGAAAACCTAACAGTACCAACGATTTCTATCGATGACTCGGGTGCCTCTGGCAATCCGCAACTATAGAAAAAAGTGAGGTAATCATGATCAAAAAGGCTATATGTGCATTGCTACTCACGGGTTCGTTTTCAGGAACGACAAGTGCAACTAGCATCGATGATATGGGATTTGATGTGTCTAGTTTTAAACAAACAGGACAACAAATATCTGTCAAAGAACCGAAAGCGCCAACGTTAGTTCAGGAGAGTAAACTGGCCTCATATGTAAGCGAAGTCGGCGTAGATGTCGCCAATTTGTCTCAGGTGCAAGTTGATGATTTGATCGGAAGTTATGACCAATTGCCATCAGCGATCTTTTGTGATGAACATCAAGAGTTCGAGATTCAGATATCAAGGACGAATATCTGGCAAAGAACGAAACTGATGAAGTTACGACAAGCGATTGGAGACGATCTACCTAACGCGCACTAATATGCCCTCATAACAGCCAGTGATTTTTACTGGCTGTTTTTTCATCTAATAAACCCAAGTTAGAAGTATTCATCATAAACGTGTTGGATGTATTCATTAGCAGCAGTAACGATAGATTCCCTTATCCCTTCAATATGTAAAGAATGTGGGCTCCATAAAGAAATGGGAACCTCTAAACCTTTTTTAATCTCAGTAGGCTTGAGCTCAACTAAATTCTGCTGCACAAATTCAGAGTAAATAACAGAGCGAGGAAGTAACGCCCAACCTAAGTCTAGCCGAACCAATTGGATCACAAGCGCAAGTTGGTCAACAAGCTCATAGTTAGCAGAAAGGGTGACTTTATCTGCCATCCCTTCATCGATTAATGATTTCAAGATTAACTGCTTAGATATTTTTAACTTAGAGAACAGTTCGTTTGGTGGCGTTTTACTCAGTTCACTGCCTTTACTTGCGAATGGGAGCAGCGTAAGGGTTTCTAGGTAAACCGCGTGAAAGCTATTCATCGCCCTACTCTCATGAGTATTCAAAAAACCGAAGTGCAGTGTCCCATCTTCAATCCCCTGCTCAATCTCCTTTTTATTCATGACCAGCATATTGACTCGACAACCTGGAAAGTCTTTTTGTAATTGCATTCTGATATCAGCCAAAATGAGCTGTGGCATAAAGCTTAGATAACCGATATTGATGGTTTCTGGTTCGCCTTGGGAGATGTTGAGCGCTATTTTATCAAAGGCTTTTAGCTGCTCAACGGCTTGCTTGGCATAGCGGTAAAGTAATTTACCTTCTTGTGTTGCTTCAACACTGCGACCTTTGCGCTCAAAGAGTGCGACATCAAGAATATCCTCTAAATTGACAACAACTTGCCCGATGGTACTACGGTGTTTATCTAGCTTAGCGGCAGCCTTGCTAAAAGATTTTTGCTCGTAAACCGTCACAAAGGTGGAGAGTTGCTCGAGGCTGAAATTCATAGATGACTCCAATATTCAAATAATGCTTTATTACTGTCAAATCAATCACTTTGACGTGATGAGTATAGACAGAACATGCATAGGTTACGACTTCCACCTCAAAAAAAACCAACAAGGTTCAAATAGTTTGTCTGATCACGTCAGACAATAGCAATTCTGAGTTTCCATTAAACGTTTATATCATTCCGGCTTATCTAAACAACCTATGTGAAATACCGATACGAATACAAAGAAGACTTTATCCAAAGCGGTGGATTTGGCATCAACAACCAAACCGCGATTGGTGGTACTGCTGCGGCATTCCTGAACGTTAAAAACTGGCGACGATGGCACTTTTTTCACCTTCAATCCGGAATACACATATATCGACGGCGATCTTGAAAGCAGCACCTTGAAAACAACACTCCGTCTAGCAACACCTTTATCACAAGATAAATCTCGCTGGGGAGAGCTTAGAGTTGAGAACACTTATGGCGAAGTAACAATCAAGTTCAGTCATCCAATCCTAAAGTAGATACATCATTATTTTTGCACTCAGCGTATTTGATTAACCAAGCTGAGTCGTAATTACTAAGAGGTTAAAATGAAACATCTTTTGAATATGTCAACGATTGCTCTGATATTGGCATCAGGGGCAACAACCGCTGAAGTAATGTCAGTAGAGTCCTCGACTTCGCGTTCACATTACGATTCATGGAATGAAACCAAGCAAAACCTTCAAAAAGAGCATGGCTTACAGTTGGGCATGGATTACAACATGCTGAGTATGGGAGCGATTGATCCTCTTGGGGATGCATCTGCTGCGGCAGGAGCATTAAGAGTCTTTGGTCAATGGGATCTTATAGAGACAGAAGATGGAGACAAAGGCGGAATTGTATTCAAGTTTGAGCATCGACATAAATACACAGAAAACTCCCCGAAAGAATACGGTTTGGCCGATCTCGGTTACTTAGGTTTTGCTCACTCCTTATATGGTGATCAAGGCTTTAGAACCACTCATTTATTTTGGCGTCAATCTCTACTGCAAGAACAGATGGTGGTTTACGCCGGTTTCTTAGACATGACGGATTACACCGATTTTTATGCGTTAGCTAGCCCATGGAATGACTTCAACAGTGGTGTGTTTACTTCCGGAAGTGGAACGATTGGTGGATTGCCTGATGGTGCACTGGGTGTTATGGCCGGCGGTTTTTTCTCAGATAGCATTTATGGCTCGGCCAGTATTCTTGATGCTAAAGGCAACGCTTCTGACTTAGTTGAAGGAGCCAAAGAGCTCTTTGACACAGGGGCCACTTGGAAAAGCTTAGAACTCGGTTGGACACCAAGTAAAGATATGCTGTTCATCAGCAATGCTCATATCAGCCTATGGCAGCGTGACGCAGTTGGAAACGATGATGAAGGTTACGGTATCAACCTGTCTCTATCAGGTTTAGTGGCTGAACGTTGGTTGCCTTTCATTAGGGCTGGATGGGCTCAAGATGGCGGAGCCATGTATGACGCCTCAGTAAGCGCCGGCTTTGGTTACATTCCTGCACAGAGAAACCAAGACATGTTTGGACTGGCAGTTAACTGGGCAAGCCCAATGGAGAGCACAACGCAAGGGTTGGACTTAGACGACCAATATACAACTGAAGCGTATTACCGAGCTCAAATCACACCATGGCTGCAAATGTCTCCAAGTGTGCAAGTTCTGAATCACACCGCGGTTGATCTGACCAATGGCTTCGACAACATCAATTTAATCCAGAATAAAACCGATGTGGTATTTGCCCTAAAAGCAAAATTCGAGTTCTAAATTAAACACACGTACAAATGATATTAAGGAAAATATCGTTATTAACCTTGCAGGAGTGCTAAATAAATTTCGAGTAAAAAATGAAAGTAAAAATATTCTTGGCGATACTCTTAGGTATGGCTTGTAATACTGCGACTGCGGAAGCAGAAAAAACAAGTAACGATCAAGTACAACGAATTATTCTTGTTCGACATGCCGAAAAGCCAGATGACGGCCTTGGTAACCATTGCTCCAACTGCGATCCAATATGGCATGCCCATCAACACACAATATGGTTGGAATGACTTTGAAGTTATTCTTAGATAAATACCGTAATGCAGATCTTTTACTGGCGTGGGAACACATCAGCATTGAAGTGCTTGTTACTTTGATTAAGCATCGCTTTGATAACGTTGACCCAATCCCAGAATGGCCAAATTCTGATTACGACATGTTTTTAAGTTAATCATCGATTGGAGTAAACCGAGTGATCTGACAATCAATGTTCATAAACAAAAGTTTGGAGACATCTCGACTGAATGCCCTAGCACCAAATAAGTTGCTGGTTAATGGCTTTTATCGAACAACAATCAGAAGAGTGAATTAACCTCAGCCCGAGTACACAATAACAAGTTACTCCGTACTCAGGCAAAAACTAGTCAACCTTTAATACAACAAGCCTCTAATCAAACAATTCGATAACCAATTTATTGTCTTTAATCACTAGATTGGGTTCCGATGACTTAATCAACGACTCTTGAACCTTGTTGCTGTCGAGTTTGTAAACCGCAGACTGGGACAAAGCAAAACCTATCATCGATACAGCTGGTTTGAGTAGTGTCTCTATTTCAGGCGAAAGCTGTTTGCCTTTTTCTTCAAAGCGCTCTAGTCGCAGCGACTTTAGATACACCTCGCCACTCTCCTTGTCGTATTCGGGAATCGCGCTGAACTCTAAGTCTAAATCCAACCCCATATTAGGCATATTGAACACTTGAACTTTTGCATTGGTATTCGCCAACACGGACACGCGTTGTGCATCGGCTCGACCAATTTGCACTTCTAGATCATCCACAGCCACTTGTGCGTACATCACACTTTGTACACCAACCTCTTGTTCTAGCATCACTGAGTCTTCAAGGTACTTCGTCATTTCTTGCTCGGTAATGCTGTAGCTAACACAACCACTGAGCATCAGGGCTGTCACAGCTATAATCAAACGGTTCATTAACTTTGTTGTCATTGGAGATAGGCTCTTATTTTTTAAATGCATGGAACGGATGTTACCTCGAGATGATACTGTAAATTGGTTGTCACAATAACAGTGTCGGATAACTGGGCAGAATGATCCACCTAAATGGTGATGTCGTATCAATGAGAATTGACGAAAATAGTAAGGAAAACAATGACTGCATTAACGATATTTTACGATGGAACCTGTCCACTTTGTGCAAAAGAGATGGCAGCACTGACTAAGTCTGATTCCAAAGATCAGATCCAGACCGTCGATATCTACAGTGAAGCGTTTTCAAACTACCCGCAAATAGATGCCGAGGCAGCCAATACAATCTTGCATGCACTGGACGAAAACGGAAAGCTGCTGCTCGGTTTAGACGTGACTTACCAAGCGTGGAAGCTAGTAGGAAAGGGTTGGCTGTATGCCCCGTTACGTTGGGCGATTTTTAAGCCAATGGCAGATTGGTGTTATCTACGGTTTGCCAAAAAACGATATAAGATTTCGTTTTGGCTAACCGGAAAATCACGTTGCAACGGTAACAGCTGCACAAAATAGTGTTGAGTTAAGACATGCCGCTGGCGACTTTGTAGTAAACGATGCCAAATAGGGCTGCGAACACCAATACCGTAACGGCCACTTTCAACCAAATAAATTTCATGCTTTGTCCTTTTAATTCTGTTTACTGTTCCACGCGACAAGTTAGCACAACAAAACATACGGTTGTGTAATGATTGATAGAACTTTGTAGTCATACCAACCACAGTAGGTAAGTGTGAAGAAATAGCGCAGGAAAAAAGCTTGAGAACAAGGCGGCTCTTTTCGACAAGAAGTTTAGATAAGTAGTTATTCTACAATCAAAAAATCTAACGACTTTATCGAGATTTTTAACAAGCTAGGGTGAACAGTTATTTACTACGATTGGTATCAACCCTGATTCCCAGAGAGAACCTTTATGTCGGCAAAAGAGAGAAACCTTCCCACACATCGAATTTCTAGATTCAGTAAGTTCGCTTCGTTGGCGACAAGAGTCGCGGGTAACGTGCTAACGGAAGGCACCAAACAAATTGCACAAGGCAACAGGCCCAAAGCAAAAGACTTACTGTTAACGCCACAAAACATTGCTCGCCTGACCGATCAACTCGCACACCTGCGCGGTGCGGCTATGAAGTTAGGACAGATGCTATCAATGGATGCGGGTGATGTCTTAGAACCAGAGTTAGCCGACATTCTCTCTCGCCTGCGCTCCGATGCCGATCCACTGCCAACAAAACAGCTCAATCAAGTGTTAGAAAGCTCGCTCGGGAACCATTGGAAAACCGAATTCCTGTCCTTCAATTTTAAACCGATCGCCAGTGCATCTATCGGACAAGTTCACCAAGCCTATAGTGATGCTGGGGACAAACTCGCAGTCAAAGTCCAATACCCCGGCATTAGAAAAAGTATCGACAGTGATGTAGATAACGTGGGCACGCTGCTCAATATTGTTGGCTTGATACCAAAGTCGGTCGACTACAAAGGCTTGTTAGAAGAGGCAAAGAAACAGCTCCACGATGAAGCAGACTATGCTCGCGAAGCTGATTACGCAACTCGTTACCATGATGCATTGAAAGAATACTCTCACTTCGTCGTACCTAAGATTCATCCGCAAGTCTCTTCAGAATCGGTGCTCGCCATGGACTTCATTGAGGGCGTCTCAATAGAGCAAATCGAAAGTTACGACCAATGCACACGTGACTTTGTAATGCACAGCTTACTGGAGCTTCTGTTCAGAGAGTTGTTCGATTTTAAGATGGTGCAAACCGATCCCAATTTCGCCAACTACCTTTATGTTGAAAACACCCGACAAATTGGCTTATTAGATTTCGGAGCAACCCGTGAGTACAGTGACCGCTTCAGCGAGGGTTATCGCTTGGCCTTTTCCTCTGTCATTAACAACGATGAGCAAGTGCTCAACCGAGCTTTAGAGCAAATAGGATTCTTTAGCGAGACAATTCTTCCCGAACAACGCCAAGCGATTCTAAATCTAGTGAAGATGGCCTGTGAGCCGATGTTAGTTGACGAAGAGTACGACTTCAAAGCCAGTGGATTGACACAAAGGCTTCGTGAAGCAGGCACCATTTTGAGCATGGAACAAGAGTATTGGCATACGCCGCCCGCCGATGCGCTGTTCCTGCACCGAAAAATTGGTGGCATGTATCTATTAGCGGCTCGCCTTGGTGCAAAAGTGAATATCAGTCGCTTGGTCGCTCCATATCTTATCTCAGAGAGCAAAAGCACAACTAAAAGCGCGAGTTAATGAGACAGTAAATAATACGCAAAGTGATCATTTCATCGTGCTCAAGAGTAATAACCATTACGCCAACTAAAATGAGCCAACCCTATGAAATGTTCACTACTTTGCTCAACCGCACTGATTACAAGCCTCACGAGTTCCATCGCCTTTGCAGCGAGCTGTCCCGAAATACTTAATGGCAAACAGCGCTTGTTAAACTCAACCGAAGAAATCGCCTTGTGCGATGAGTTTCAAGGCAAAACTCTATTGGTGGTAAATACAGCGAGCCAATGTGGCTTCACTCCGCAGTTTGAGCAACTCGAGCAACTTCATCAAACCTACAAAGACCAAGGCTTCACGGTTATCGGTTTCCCAAGTAATGATTTTCGCCAAGACAAGGGAAGCGAAGAGAAGGCGGCAAAGGTTTGTTACCTAGACTATGGCGTGACCTTCCCAATGATGGCGCGAGCTTCACTGTCTGGTAGCAACGCCAACCCCGTGTTTACAGAGATACAACAGCAAGCGGGCGTAACGCCTAAATGGAACTTTTACAAATTCTTGATCAGTAAAGAAGGTAAAGTCGTCGCCACCTTCCCTAGCTCCACATCTCCAGTGAGTGCCACGCTCAAAAACGCGATTGAGCAGCAGTTATGAAGGCGGATTACATGGCAACAACTCAAACCCGTAACACCATGGCCAAACTGGGGTACATGGGGTTAATTCCGTTTTTATTCGGTCTTCTCCTTTCGCTCACCGACAGCCAATTTATGGGGATAAGCGGTGAAACGCTGTTCATCACCTACAGCGTGGCAATTTTGAGTTTTCTTTCAGGGATCTTGTGGGCAAATGGCATCGAAAACTTTGAAAGCCAATCAAGTAACAAAGCACTGCTAATAAGCAACGCGATTGTGCTCATCGCTTGGCTGGCAGTATTGCTTGGCGAACAAAAAGAGCTAGTGACAACTCTGATTCTCATCTTTGGTTATATTGCGGTTTGGCGAGCTGAAAGGACGATGAGAGAAGAGAACCAGAGCCAAGGTCCTGATGGCTACTTTGATATGAGGACTCGGCTGACCTCTAGTGTCGTGTTAATGCACGGTATCGTGATGCTAACCTAGAGCTACGAGATTGTCTTTGAAGTGTGAGCCTTTGATTTAGTTAAGCGCCTTTGTTAAAAACCGTTAGCAACAATCTAGATGATGAGCTTCATCACTAACCTCGGCTCATCATCACCAAAGTAGTTGTCTTCTTGCTTGATGGTAACGAACCCCATCGATGCATAAAGCGCACGAGCCGATGTGTTATTTGGGTCTACAGTGAGCAAAAGCCTAGCATCTCGAGGCAACTGCTCAACCGCCTGTTGCATCAGTTTCCGGCCAACTCCCATGCAACGATAATTCTGGTCTACAGCCAATGATAGGACCCAAAACTCATTCTGCTTGTCTGTGGTTGTCGTTAAGGCATAGCCAGCAATCTTTGAGTCTTGCTTAGCAACCAATAAACCTTTTCCCCAGCAATCAAAGGCCTGACGAAAGAAAAACAGCGGATAGGCGTGAGCGCCAAACAAAGCATGTTCAAGCTGGTAGATATCAGCCAGTTCTTGTTTTTCCGCACAAACAACATTCATAGATAGACCTCATTTAAACCGAACCTCAAGTTTAAGCATGCAAACTCAAAGGTGCTATTAATAATATATCAACAGCCTAAAGGCTTACGAAGTACCTTAACGAAGATGCCACTTAACTAACGCCTGAGGAGTAGATTAGGTTACTTATGTTTTACTGTCGAATAACCAACAAATTTGCGCCAGATAACGCAAGAAAAACCGAGCACGCTTTGTTAAAACGTTTTGCCATTTGTGGCTTAGAGAACCAGTTTCTGAGGTATAAGCCAAATGCCGCGTAGATCGATATCGCGAGCATTTCTAACACTAGAAAGGTGCTACCTAAAACAAAGAATTGAGTATTTACGTTCGCTGAAACATCGACAAATTGAGGAAGGAATGCAGTGAAAATGAGTATCGCTTTTGGATTGCCAGCAGCGAGTGCAAATTCTTGTTTAAACAGACCAAACCAATTCTTATTTCGTTCGATATCCACGACCGGACTGGCGTGTGAGCGCCATAGGTTGAACGCGATCCACAACAGATACATCGCGCCAAATAGTTTGATCAGGAAAAACAGCGTTTCAGAAGTATAAAGCACAACCGCTAAGCCAGATGCAGCCAAAGCAATCATGCCAGAAAAAGCGAGGATTCTTCCTAGGCCTGCGACAAAGGCGGCCTGAAATCCGTAACAACGGGCGTTGTTCATTGATAACAAATTGTTTGGTCCCGGAGTCATGTTGAGCGCAAAACAAGCGGGGATGAATAGCATTAACTTCCAGATTTCCATTTTTCGTCCTTGTTAAAAACTTCGTAAATATTTAATCAATGAACGAATGCAGAAAGCTCTGTATTTACCGCTTCACATGCCGCCATTTTAATTAACCATTACTCGACAATATAATGCTCTTCGTCTGGTTCAATCAAATTCTCTGCAATACCAATTTCGCCCGCGATGAAAATCGCACTCGCTATCGTTTCTAATGTTTTATTCGGCTCTCTATCCGGTACTTCGCCCAATTCAGGAACTGGCTGCGATCGCGAGATTGAATTACAAACGACACTTTCACAAACGATATTGTGTTGCTCCTGTTGGGAAACTTCAGGCGGCTTGAAATCCGGTGAATTGAAGTCGGGAGCAGTAATACCCTCACTTGAAAACTCAGAGGCGCTGTATGAGGCAGCTGAAAACAGAGAAAGGAGCAGCATCCACTTATTCATATATCTTTCCATCGTTAATATTCACTGAATTTATAAATACTATCTAATCAGAAGTATTATGAACAGTGTTTTATTGTCAGGAATTATGATATCTAAGAATGCCGATTAGAAAGCCCAGAGCTTGGATGACATGAATTCAACTCACATGTGAATGCTTGCCTAACGTAAACTTATCAAGCAGCGCCTGTGGAACTGGGATAACAGAGTATCGAATGAAGGCCACTAACGTCACTATCGCCACAAAACTGCCTAAAACAAAATCATGAACATCAACCAGCACCAAGCCAAGAACTCGATCACTAATGATGGCAAGTATGGCGATACTCAGCGCTGTCATCCATTTACGATGCTCGTAAGGCAAGTACTCCATTTTTTGGCTCACGATATAGAGCAGTGACAGTCTCACGGCATAAGTGCCACAAAGCACCACCACAACGCCCCACACTCCATAAATCGGTGTCACAACAAAATAACCAATCGCAGCTAGAATCGCACACCCGCCTTGTATCCACATTTGCGATTGGCTTGAGTGACCGCTGAAACAGCCAAGGTTAAGGTAATCCCCAGCGTTCTTAATCACACCAATCGCCAAGAGTGCCACGACAATCGTGCCTGCATATTGATAACTGCTTGGCAAAATCAAAGTAATAAAACCAGGTACAGTAAGGATCATCAAACAACCGAATACAATGGCCAGATTAACACCGACTAACGCCCTATCGGCACACATCTTACTGCCACCCGGCTGTTGAAGCATCGCCACACGGTTTGGAAACCACCAAAGCGCGTAAGGCTGCAACAACAGACCAAGAATCAACGCGAACTTTCCGCTAACCGCATAAATCGCGAGTTCTTCGACACCGACGAAGCTTGCCATTACCCAGCGGTCGAGCCCCATGATCATATACATTGATGCACCGCCAACCAGAACGGGCAGTCCGAATTTTAAGATCTTCGCCGAGTATTTGAAGCAACCAAAAGATCCCATCTCTTGCCATTGATAACGCACTAAACAAACCATTAGCAACACACTGGATACCGCAGCTGAAATCAACACGCCATCTATACCGTATCCAGCCTCAAGCAAAACAAAAGTCATGATGGCTTGAACACCGGCTTTCAACACATTGAGCATGCAAAAACGTTTCGCCATCGCGTTCATACGCATCAGCGTTAGCGGGATAGAAATCGCCCCATCGAGCATGGTAGGAATAAGCAGAAGCAGTATCTGGTAAGGCTGGAATTCAACTGGCAACATTAAGATTAACAACGGCATACTGAGGGCAATCAAGGCGCCCCCAAGCACGCACACCAGCACGCTCAATGTGAAGCAGTTCGAGACGAGCTTTTGCTTTTCATCACCTTCGGCGACACCCACATAACGATACATGGCATCGACAATACCGAAGCTGAACAATATCGTCCCAATGTCTGCCAGCAAGACAATGGCTTCTAAGGAACCATACTCTGCCAACGTCATATTGTGCGTAATGTACGGGATCATCACCAATGAAATCCCTTTCATCATTAATATACCGATGGCGTAGTAAGCCGACTGCTTTAAAGAACCCATAGTCGTCACCTTTTCCTTACCAAGCTGGCTTTAGGAAACTTTTACAGTCTCCAATTAGGTGTCGCAATGTGCGTTTTTGAGGTGACATGACCAAAGAACGGAAACTGTAGGCAATAGCCTGTCTATTCTGTTGTAAACCTCGATAATAGTCAGCATAACCTTCCAGTATTCTCGCCTTTGCGATTTTGAAGCTAGAAGTGGGTAGATTCCATCGTTGACTGTCATTTTGGTAATGTTGAAGAATAGTCTCTATAGACTGCAAATTTCTCAATTTAAGACTTTCAGTTTGGGTAACAGAGCTCGCTCTCATCAAGTAGCCAACCTGCACCGAGTTCAACACACCGATCTGATGGTTTTCACTCATTCGAAGCCACAGTTCCCAATCTTCCCCATACTTGATGTCAGCATTGAAACTGTCTGTTTGAGAAAACACATCCGCTTTCACCATGACCGTTGATGTTCCAATCACGTTATTTTCTATGATGAACTCCAACGGGTTCTCGATATTGATGAACAGCTCATCTTGATCTTGAAACTGCGACCAGTAACTAAAGCAGTCGACTATTACTTGGTAATCTTCAGTAAGATGCTCGTAGTTAGTAAAGCTCATCGCGAGATCAGGGTAACGTTGATGAAATTCGAGTTGGCGCTCAATTTTTTCAGGAAACCAGAAATCGTCTGCGTCTAAAAAAGCGATGTATTCACCGGTCGCCTTGTCAATCCCTAGGTTTCTCGCTTGAGGCGCACCAACACCCAATGTGGACAACGTAATAATGCGTTCATCGTCTATAGAAGCAAGATACGTCGACGTTCCATCGTTACTGTTATCGTCAATGACAATCAGCTCAACATCTTGATGAGTCTGCTTTAGTACACTGCCAATCGCTTTCGGCAGGTAATCCAAACAATTGTAGGTAGGAATAACAACACTTACTTTAGCCATAATGACGCCCTCAGATTTATACGTTATATGGCTGACGTTGCATGTTCTATGCCGAGAGTGTCTTGCTATGAAATCACCTCTATATCAGTCACCTACGCGTCCATTCTCAAAATGACGACCAAACACAGATGTTCAAAAAAACTGCAACTCCAATTTGATTATCAATTTGAGAAAACGAGCTACCTCTTAAGGGGTAACCTTCGAAAAGCAATCAGAAAGCCCTCCAAAGCTACGATTCGATCTTGGTTCGTATCTTGCTTTATTGGTTATTACCTTGGCTTGATAGCTTTAGTCATATGGATTTGAGGAGTAAGGAATGAAGAAAGTAGCATTTGTGGCGCCAACCTACCCAGTACTCAGTGAGACCTTCATTCAAACAGAAGTCGACTCTGTGAAAGCGTGTGGGCACGATGTTTGTGTAATGACGTTCAAAATTGAAAACAGTGAAAAACAGTTCGACTACGACATTGTCGAAATAGGTAAAAATGTTCGGAAGGGTAAAGTCGCCAGCATTAACTGGATAGGTTTCATCAAGGCTGTCTCATTTATTTCTAAGCAAACCAGCATGCCGAAAAAGTCACTGTTCGCTTATGGGTTTAAATTAGCGCTGCAACTCGCGGAAAACGACGTCGAACACGTACATGCGCATTTCTGTCAGCACACCACAGCTCACGCCATCGTCGCGGCAAAGCTGCTGAATATCACCTGTTCGTTCGTTGCTCATGGTCATGATGTTTACGAGTTCGCTTATGACATTGAACATAAAATCTCATCGAGTGATTTTGTGGTTGCAGTGTGTAAAGACATGCTTGCTGACTTCAATACCATGGCGAAAGGAAACATTAAGCTCCTGCATTGCGGAGTTAATACCAAACAGTTCCAACTCAACCCAAAAACCGAAACGAAGCAACTTCGCTTTATTTTCCTTGGCCGATTAGTGGAGCAAAAAGGTATCCACCATCTTATTGATGCATTGGCGCCGATTGCCGAACCTCTCGACATTCATCTCGATATCATCGGTACTGGCGATTTAGAGCAACAATTAAAGTTACAGGTCAAAGAGCAAGGGCTCACTCGAAACGTGACCTTTCTTGGCGCTAAGCCTCATGAATGGGTGAAAGAGAAACTATCGAATTATGACAGCCTAATCGCGCCCTTCTGTTTTTCCGAAACCGGATGTGTGGATACAGGGCCTCTGGTTTTAAAAGAAGCGATGGCTGTGGGAACGCCAGTCATTACCACCAACATCATGGGATGCAAAGAGATCGTCTCACCAGAGACAGGTTTTGTGGTTAACGAAAAAAACGTGGAAGAATTAAGAGAAGCGATTGAGCGTTTCGCGCAGCTGAGCAGTAACGATAAAACATCGATGAGTTTAAAGGCACGTGAGAGAGTGAAAGACAGTTTTAATTCGATCAAACAAGCTCAGCAATTATCTCGTTGGATAGAGAACCCTGCTCAATAAGGATGAACTCAGGCAGTAAGCATCGCAAGGGCTGCTGCGTCTCACAAGAACGACTATGCACCATAAGAAAACGGAGCACCACAAAAACAAAAGAGCGCTACATCAATTTGAAATGTAACGCTCAACTTAGCACTGCCCAATGATCGCGACTTATGCTTTCAGTAGCTTTTCATTAAGAAGCCTAACTAGCCTGCTCGCAGTGCCAAAATAGACTCAATATCGTCGATGTCACGATATTGAGCGAGTTGTTGCTCTTTCGATGAAATAGCCACAATCGACATTCTATCGGCCAATTCGTTACCTTCAATACCAACGTGACCGTTCACATGGTAGATGGTAATTTTTGAAGCCAGTTCTTGGTAGAGCGCATACGCAGGCTTAATAATATCGAGGTTTTTGATCTCGCCGCCCGACTTAGTCCAGCCCTTTTTCTCCCAACCCGTTGCCCACTTAGTAATACAATCAATTGAGTACTTAGAATCACAATAGATCGCAACAGAGAGGCCCGCGTTTAACTTCTCTTTCGCGAGAATAAACGCTTGCTTAAGCCCATGTAATTCGGCGGTATTGTTGGTACCAACAGGTTGATACAAGCCATACCACAATTCGGTTAATTGGTTGTTTTGGTATACCGCTAACCCCGTCCCTGCTTCACCAGGGTTTGGTTCACACGCACCATCGGTAAAGATCTTGATATCAAAAGGCATATCTGTGATTTGCTGCTCCGAAAGAGGCGGCACCTTAGCTTTCGTCGCCTTACCCGCAGAGTTTGGCTTTGTCGCTGTAGAACCTGACGCAGACGACGTTTTACCACCGAAAGCAGACTCAGCCTCGCCTAGTGTTGGGAACGATTTATATCTCGCACCAGCGAAACCATCGACTTGGGATTTACACTCGTTCCAAGTGGTAAAAATACCCGGTGTGCGACCTTTCCAAACCACATAATATTTCTTAGCCAAACTAACTCCTTACCAAAACCTAAACACACAAACAGTGAATCAGTACATTAGATGCCACCACGCTATACGTTGCAAGGTCTATCACTCTAAAACAGGTCTAAAAAAGCTGCGTTCATAACTCACGATGCAATCAACTTCGTCTGCAAATTCAAACGCTTTAATACACTCAGCATCGTTCAACGATTTAATCCGATACTCTTCATAGGCAGCCAAACTTTCAAAGGTAAACAGCGCCAAGGCAATATTGTTCGCCCCTTCCGACGGTAAGAAATAACCATTGTGTTGGCCCCCGAATTTAGCGACCAGAGGAATCCACATTTTTGCGTATGCCTCAAACTCATTTACCTTTTTAGGATCAATCACATATCGAACATAACAAGTAATCATATTTATACAGCCCTTAAATAATAGGAGAAACACAAAGCCTAAGTTGACATTGAAGTTGAAGCTCACGAGAAAAGGTAATCAACCACGACAAGGTTATAGAACAAAAACACCGCCATGCTGACGCCGATCGTTAGCAGCACATTGCCTGTTTTCCAAATCAACAGACCTGTGACCACCGCGCCTATCAAGTATGGGTTTTCAAGGCTTGGCCAAAATGTTTGTTCTGGGGCAAATACAATTGGCCCCCAAATCGCAGTCAGCACCGCTGGGCTTGAATAGCGCAATAGGCGCCTTGCGGTTTGATTGAGTCGAAGCGGGATTGCAGGCTCAAGAAACAGATACCGACTAAAGAAAACAATCGCAGTCATGAGGAATATCGTTAACCAAATCATCTCTATTTCCCCTCCACGATTGTCTTGTTACCGTTGTTTCGCTCTTGGAACGATTCGCTGATAAAGCCCGCTAACATTCCGGCAATCGCTGCAATCATTAGCCCGCCCTCAATATTGTTAACCGACATAGCAACTGAAGTGACCAATGAAACCACCACACACACTACGACGGGTAGAGTTCGGATTAATGGGAACACCAAGGCGATAAAGGTTGCTGCGACCGCGAAATCGAGCCCAATTTCATTGAGTGAAGGAATTTGGCTTCCCGCGACAATGCCAACAAAGCTCGCAATATTCCAAACGAGATAAAAACCGCCGCCTACACCCGCAGCATACCAGCGATTAAATTCTTTCTGAGACTGCCCGCTACAAATCGCGAACAGCTCATCGGTGAGCCAAAATCCGAGTAATAGACGCCAACGCGCAGGAAGATGGCTGATTTTGTCACGCATCGATACGCTATACAGAAAGTGCCTTGAGGTGATGAACAGTGTGGTCAACAACATAGTGCCTAAACCAATACCCGCTTTAAACATACCTGCAGCAACAAGTTGTGCTGAGCCAGCAAACAAAATAGCCGACATCGCTTGCGCTTGAAGTTGATTCAATCCGGCATCTATCGCATATGAACCGGCTAGAATTCCCCAAGGGATTACCGCAATACTCAAAGGCATTCCCGCTAAAACGCCTTTCCATAACTGTGTTCGTCTATCCATTGTTTCACTGTCCATATCATTCTTTTCTCTCTTTACATTCGCTATTCAATGTAAGAAGAGTGGAGTCGGTTCGATTGTACAAACTTGCTCGATTTAAAGACTGAATTAACGTGTCCGATTTAGAGCATCTTGATGTATTGCCCCGGCGTGTAACCATTGGCTTTTTTGAAGTGTCGATGAAAATGGCTTTGGTCGTGAAACCCACACTCTTGCGCGGTATCAGAAATGGTATGTCCTTGTTTCAATAACTTACGCGAAAGCCTTAACCTAGATTGGATTTGATACGCATGTGGCGGAAGACCAAACTCTTTTTGAAAAGAACGCACTAAGTGAAACGGGCTCAATGCCGCTAACTTAGATAGTTCGTCTAGGGAAACATCGGCTTGTGGAAAATCATCTAAGAACTCTTTAACCAGAACGAGCTGACGCTGAGTTTTACCATCGAGTTGAGGGTTAAGCGGCGATTTTCCATGTCGGCTAATCAGCTTAACCAGCATCCCGTACATCAAGGTCTCTCTTAACAGGCGATTGTCGGATTCATCGATCGTGTTAAAGACCAGCCTCAATTGATTGGCGAGTTCAGGATCTTCAACAACCGCTCTTGGGAAGTAAGGCGCGCCGTAATTGGGTAGGTTTAGCTCTTGAGTGATCTTGGCAAGTTGATCTGGGAGTGGATACATGGCTCGATACGCCCAACCGCCTTCAGTGGCAGAGTGACCGCTATGGACTTCGTCGGCATTGACCAGAATAATCGCATTTTGTGGCGCAATATGATGTCCGCCCGTTCGATAGAAACGCTGAGCGCCCTGCTCGATGACTCCCAGCGTATAGCCCTCGTGGCTGTGGCGCGAGAAGTTCTGCTTTTCGTATTCAGCATTAAGAATTTCAAGGCCGCCGAGCTCTTCGGTTATCTTATATTCGGCCTTCTCTTTAGAGCGTTTCTTGTTCTCCATAACAATTCCCAAGCCTGTTGATTATCGAGCGACTTATCAGTCTACTCTATAGTCTCTTTCAGCTTTTGTACAAAATTGCGCTTTTGTTTGTTAATACCGTTTTTGTCGTTGGCTTAATAACGCTTTCTAACTGGGAGGAAAGTCTTGGTCTATAACTAGTTGGCAAAAAATTGACAATAATCTAATCATACACGCCAATACTGTCTTCAAATCATCAGCAATAGACCTGATACACCATGAAAAATACGCTAATCCTTTTCTTTTTCCTGAGCCTAACAGGATGTACTCATAACCAATCAAAAGCACTGAGCATGAACTCCTCGTCGGTTAACACATACCCACAATCGATGTCGAACCTGCAACTGTGCGACACCTTGTATTACGGGCGCTCAAGTAACCAGACACTCGCAGCAATTGGCAGTGAATTCAATCGAAGAGGGTTATCCAAGAGTTGGTGTGACACCGAAACCAACAAGCTTTATCTAACAAAGACAATTGATTGGGTTGCTGACCAAGTAGAAGACAAAGAAGATTCAGAGGAAGATGCGTCGGCAGTGGTGTTGCCTGCGAATTAGAACGGGTTAGCAATGTTGTTTGCTTATTAGCCGAGCTACCTAGTCAGGACTAGCCGAACTTACTTTATTGTTCAGGCACATCATTGATATGTTGTGACACACGAACTAGCTTACTGGTTTTAAAACCCATGCTCTGCGCCCGTTCAATCAGCGAGTCTAAGTCTTGTTTGGTGAACTCTGCAGTGCGATACAAGATCTGTAAGGTATTTTTGGTAGGACCCACCAACAAAGCCTGAGTGTAATCTTCATTCAAGAAAATTACCTTTCTCTGCTTCTCATAAGGGCTATTCGCTTCGACTGAAAACCACGCTTCGGTTTGAGAGCCCTTAAATGTTGCGGCTTGTTCTTTGGTCTTCCACTCATTCTTTTTCGCGTTGTAGCCTCGAGTTGTCAGCTTAAGATTACCGTCAGATTCAAATAAAAAGCTAAACGACAAAGAACCGAGCTTTGATTGCAATGGATGCGGGATAAAACAAGCGGAATACCATGTACCAGCGAAGCGTTCGGCATCAAAGTCAGAGGCGGGGATTTTAGACGTAGGTTTACTGCCACGAAACGTAAACAACAGCTTAATCATTAGCATCGCTAATATTTTGTATGTCATGTCACTTACTCTTTATTCGATTGTTATTAGACCCACACCTTCGATCGCATAATCAGTCGACGAATTGGTCTGTTTTTACAAGCTTAGCCAACAAGGTCTGTAACTGCTTGGATTCGTCTTCACTCAACGCACTCTGAAACTGCTCGCTGATACTATCGACCATAGGCTCACAATATTCGGCAAGCTTCTTGCCCTCTTCCGTTAAAGAAAGAAGTTTTACCTTTTTGTTCGTTTCACTCTTGCTGGCCTCAATAAGGTTCAGCTTAATCGCGTTATCAACCAAACGCTTGGTCACAGAGCGATTTCGAAGCAAGTAATTGGTTAACTCTTGCTGAGTGATTTTGCCATGCTTATCTAACACTCGAAGCGCACCAAACATCTCTAGAGAAATGCCCGAAGTGGTGCCCATCTCAGCGGTGACTTGAGCTCGAAACTGTTTGTAAGCAAAGCCCATTAAGAACATAGGATTGCTGTCGAGTGCATCAATTCCGGTGATGGATAATGCTGGTTGATTTTCCATATATAATTCCTTGGCAGACCACTAATAATACCAACACGATGGACATTAACTCTGCACGAAAGTAGGTATCTTGCAAACCAAGATCGGTTGCTGAAACATAGAGTTGCAATGGTAGCATAGTTCCTAACATCGCTTCAGTATGCATACCTCGCACGCCACCACGACTGCCGCTGATCCAAATTGCTATCATGGTCACCAAGCTTGTTAGTCCAATGATATACACCCAATTATAGGAGTGTTGCCCCGCTAACAAGGTTACGAAGACCAACGCCAATGCACAACCACCAACGTGGGCTTGTAAACAGTTTTTCACCACCATTTGATAGTTCATGCGTTCACTTTGCGCAGCCGCAATAATCACAGGCATCATACAGAACGTCGCGGCAATCAAATCGACCATCATCAAAAATGCTAAACCAACTCCAAGCATGACCACATATATCACTCGCTGCTGGTACGTCACAGGAACACTTTGCATTGGCAGCGGCGACATCGCTTTGGGCGGCTTTAAGAACAGCATCACAAATCTCACCACAACCATGGTCGTCACCATGCTCACTGCTATATCGCGAACCCAGTCCGTCATCGGCATTGGGCCATGTTGTGCAAACACAATCACCAAAAACCAATTGAGCAATGGGATGTAGATTTTCCCAAGTTTGGCAGGCGTGTCGGCCCACCTTCTTGCTAAATCAAATACCCATAAACTGATCCCCCAAACCACTGCCGGGTGTGAGGCAAATAACTGATCGACAAGCAGAGCCACACAAGCGACACCCAAGATAGGGAGAAACGCTTTGAGCATACCTCTCACTGAGTAGTCGTTAATCTTGGTCGCCGCCATTACCGGATAAAGAGCGAGGTACGCCGCAACACCTAGCTGTAGCCAAAGTTGAGCCAACATACCCAAAGACACGATAGCGCTGATCCAAGCTACTTCAGACCAGTTAATCGGGCCTCGAACTTCGTTATTCATAATCTGCCTCTTAGGTCGTAAATCGTTATTTCGTCAGTGGGTAGTCAGTTAGTCGATGATTGAAGAGCACAGTTAAACTAGGTAACGAATGCGAGCTAGCACTTCCATCCATGCACTTCCGATCACATCCCAAAACGTCGCTTCAGGCACCACCATCACGCTCACTTTAGAGCCTGAGAACAATGAGTGATCAAGTGACGGCAACGTTACTTGTGTACGCACTTTTTGTTGGTCTCGAATCCAGCGATCATCATTCACGACTTTCGCGAGGCCGCTGTTGTCGCTGCTCGCATCATAGATAGCCAGTTCACGACCTTGAATATTTCCCTCAAACACCTCACCAGGCATTGCATCAAACACCAAACGAACGGTTGTTCCCGCAGTCAGATTTGCACTGCCCTTTTCGTTGAAGTCTGCGTTAATCCAAGCATGCTGGCGATCAACCAAAAACAAAACGGGGCTGCCAGCGCCAACATAGGTTCCTGAGTTAAGGTTGAGATTGCTGATTACGCCATCAACAGGCGCGACGATTGTCGTTTTGCCCAAATCCAATTGCGCCAGTTCAACGCGAGTTCGAGCAACAGCCAAAGCACCGTTGTCGCTGCTTTTCTCAAGCTCAGCTTTTATCTGCTCAATATCGGCTTGCGCAGCTTCGACGGCTTGCTGTCTTACAATCGTGTCCGATCGGCTATCGTCTAGCGTTTCTTGGCTAACAAGTTTTCTCGAAATCAATTGCTGGTTACGCTTCAATTTTCTCTCGGCATTCAGAGCTTCGTGTTGGCGCTGACGTAACGTCGCTTCCGCGCCATGCAAGTGCTGCTTGTTTGCTTCATAGCTTTGCTCTGCTTCAACCAAAGCCGCTTCAGCCTGAGTTAACGCCAATTCAAAACGAGTTGGATCTAAGCGAACTAGCAGTTCCCCTTTTTTTACATCCTGACCATTCTTAACAGCCAACTCCACCACTGGCGCCGACACTTCTGCAGCAATACGGCTGGTTGGAATGTGCAATTGAGCTTGAGTTGTGAACGGCGCAAGGTTGTCACTTGCCACCAAGAAAAGAGCAAACAAGGCACTGGTGCCAAGTGTTAGATAGAGCATCCATTGATACGCTTTATTAGCCATAATGTTTCACCTGCAACAAAATAATGCGCTCATTGTATTGATTTTTGTTTCAGATGCAACATAAATCAAAGGTGAGTATCTTAAAGATCTTGCGAGAAGTACAGCAAGCTACTGTTTATGAAAGATATAAATAGAAATTTAGATAAGAAAAAGTCGTGTAGTTAGTTTGGGAAGCAAGAGTTCCAGAAGTTATCTAATGCCTTTGCTCACAATGATATGCATTAACATTGATATTATTTAACATTTGATTAACCAACTTATCCATTAAAACTATAAGGAAATAAAAATGAAGTGGATATTTGTTGTATTCGTCAGTGTTTTCTCAGTATTTACTTACGCAAAAGATTGGAAGCAAATCCGATTTACGGTGGAAGGAGCATACCCACCATTCAGCTGGACAACGCAAGATGGTGAATTAGAGGGGTTTGAAGTCGATTTAGCCAACGCCTTGTGTGTCGAATTAGAAGTAAAATGTATCATCTCAAAAACTGACTGGGACGGGATTATCCCTTCGCTTTTAAGCCGTAAAAACGATGCAATTATAGCGGCTATGACAATTACCGAAGAACGTGAAAAGAAAGTTAACTTCACGATGCCTTACGCTAAAGTTCCCACTCGTTTTGTCATGGAAAAAGGGCGTGAAATCAATATGGATGACGGCAGCTTAAATGAACTAACAATTGGAGTTCAGCGCACTACCATTGGTGACAAATACCTTTCCGAGATCTACCCAAATGTAGATATCAAGCGTTATGGATCATTCGACGAAGCCTTTACCGATTTACTCAACGGGCGCCTAGATAGCGTGTTTGGTGGTTCTATGGGACTCAATACGGGCTTTCTTGAAACGGAGCAAGGTAAGGACTACCACTTTACGGGTCCTAAATTTACAGAAGAAAAATGGTTCGGGCGTGGTATTGGTGTCGCGGTACGAAAACAAGATAATGAACTCAAAGATCTTAGTGATGACGGTATCCAGCGCTTGATCGACAATGGTCAGCATCAAAAAATCGCAAGTAAGTATTTTTCATACAGCATTTACGAATAGTTTGGTATGCAGTGTGGACTAAACTAATTGCGAACTGTGTTCACTTTAGAAAGCATCAGATAGCAAAAAGCCGCTCATAAAGAGCGGCTTTTTTAAGGTGATGCTTGCAACATAAGTCTTCATAACGCAAACCAATTATCAAAGAGTTAAAGTACAATTTGCAACATAAGTTCGCATAACATTGCATCGAAAGTCTGCAAATTTGAACAACGACTAAGATTCAACGTAGTAAATTTACTACGCTCCAATTAATCCTCTAGACAGAATCGCTTGGTGATCACAAGAGATGAGTTAATGCGCTAAGAAGCTTCTGGACAACAACGTGTCAGGGATTTTGCTAAATTAACAAAACACGAATAACCATAGGTATGGAAAAGTTGGTGTGAAGAGGCGATGCGATGAATAGCATATCACTAGCAAAAGTATTGGAGGGCTAAAATGATATAGCCTAGCCAATTGGTTTTCGAGACATGAAGAGCGAGCTATTCACTCTTTGGCCTGCGTTTTAAAGAGAGTATTTTGTACTGATAACGGTAAGTTATGAGCATTATGTAACATATCCCTCAATCTATATCTATGCATATCCCATTAAAAATATTAAAGTTTTAGGTATTGGGATTAAATCCAAAGCCCATGAACTTTCTATTTAAAACTAGGACAACAAATGAAAAAGTCGATGATTGCAACCTCAGTAGCTGCTTTACTATTAAGTGGGTGTACTATTCGCCCAAAAATAGAGCCTATTGATACAGTAGTAGCTGTACCATCAAATATTAACGCGCAAGAAGCTAAAGCGATACTTGATAACTCTATTTTTAGAACAATACCAATTTTAGATGGTAGACTTGCTCCAGCATCAATTGACGTATCACGTTCAAATAATCGTGACTTGAAAGGTACAGTCATGAACTATGAACTTACGAAGAAGTATCTGTTTAGTATTGACGTTGGATATTACTATAACGAAGAAACTCATTCAGTTGATCGCGAAGCATTTAACACCAAAAGATATAAAAGCTATAACGACTACGCGCCTTGGGCTTTGATGGAGCAATTGCCTGTACTTGATGAATTCGTCGCAGAAGAAGTAACAAATGATTATCAGAATTACGTTAAGGACCGAACTAAACTCTTATCTGAGCCTTATACCTTATCTCCGCAAGTAGAAATGCTGATGGATAAGTCTGACAAGAAAAAATTCGCTGCTTTATTCACTCAAGAAAACGTCAACACCAACTTCCTTGATTACTATGACTATAATTACAAAGGCCAGCCTTTGCTAAACGACTATGTGATGAGTGAAGTTAAATCATTGACTGCTAAAAACTTTAGTGGCATCAACGTAATGATAAATCATAATAATGTCATTGAGTTCACATCGGCATCTTTGCTAGCCAAACCTAACGGTTGGATTTTAACTAACAAAGACCTTCAAGTAGCAACGCTAAATTACAAGTACGAGATTACGAATCTCACTGACAAGTTCATCACCATTGATCGTGCAGCAAGTTATGTGAATAACAGCGTAAATAAAGACGAAATTAAACTGCCTTTGGAAATTCCACCTAAGTCTAAAGTGACAGTCTCACATAAAGGCAAGAGTTCTCACTATCGAGTGACCGCACTGAAACCAGACCAAAGCGTCGACTTCTCGTTATCTTTTGAGTACTCACTTGAAGGCAAGAAAAAAACATTAAATGGTCAGAAGACATTCAAACCTTTAATCTAAGTCATCCGCTTACTTTATTTCGAAAACTCCACCAACAAATTTTTGGTGGGTTTGATTCAAGGCTAAACTTATAGTTGGTACATCGTAAAAGGCATTGACCTCGACGTTTATACAGGCCGAACCTTATTAGCGATGGGGTTCGGCTTTTTAACACCTTTCAACAGTGATATACCTTTTAAAGTATAGAAACCGTAGCAGAAGAAAAGCCTGTAACAGCTCCTGTCTGTCAGCAATCTGTTTTCTCAGACAACCTCAGAGCATCTTCTAGCTCTACGCCAAGGTATCGAATAGTGTTATCTAGCTTCGAATGTCCAAGTAAGATCTGTACAGCTCTGATGTTTCGTTCTGGCATAGATTAAAGTCGCTTTGGTTCGGCGCATGGAATGAGTACCGTAATAGTCGGCATTCAATCCCAGTTTTGCAGCCCAACTCCTGATAATTGAACGATAGAAAGAGTAACTGATAGGTTGTCCAAAGCGTCGGCTACTCGGGAATAAAAAACTGCTTGCCTCTAGGGATGCTGCAAAGATCCATCGGCTAATGCTTTGCTGTGTTCTCGGCGTAATCTCATAGTGGACGTCGGTCCCAGTTTTTTGCTGGATGCACTGAACCCTTTCATAGATAACTCCTTGCGAAGAAACATCGTAAACATGTAGCTTTAGCAAATCACTCGCTCTTAACTTGCTATCTATAGCTAGGTTCAGCAGTGCGAGCTGCATCAGATCATTTTCAATCTCTAGCCTAGTTCTGATCCGCCAGATCTCTTCAAGCTTAAACGGCCTTTTGATGCCGCTGCATTTTCCAGAAGATAACTTCCTCACGATGACCTCCTCTCAGTGTTTTGGGTCAATATGAAGTTTGGCAGTCACATTGACTAGAGGTCAGGAAGTTTGCCACGATTGGCTACAGCACACCTTTGGACAAAATGTATGGTACGCCCCGTTTTGCATTGAAAACTCAAAATAACGGAGTTGGTTTGCGCTAATGTATTCAGAGTATAATTGAGACTTACTTCCCATAGACGCATGAAAGTGAGGTGTTTTGACGGTGCCAATGCAAAAAACGGTCAAAATGAAATCTGACGTATTTATCTGATCATTTGAGAGTAGTGAAAGCCGAGAAGTGACGGCTCTCGGCTTTGAGGTTGTGATGGTCGCTTATTTCTGCGTTAAGCCGAAATTGATCTTCTTACCAGTGGATAGCTGAGTGAATACTGGCACATTCGAGAAGCGTTTTTGCTTAAAGTGCTCTTTAAAGTCCTCTGGGTACTTCTCTCTGTATTCAGCAAATTCAGAGTCAAAATCAAGCGCTTCAGCGAGGAAGGCAACAGATGGCTGGTAGAAAAATACGTTGCCTTGATCCGTTTTGAGCGCTTCAACAGGGAAGAAATTTGGCACTCCGGCTTCATGTATTAAGAAGTCGCCTTTTGGCAGGTAGGGGCTATCGCTATCAGCATTGCGGTAAATATAGCCAAGCTTATCGACTATCACAGAGCAACCCAACCCAAGCGGCGGGTAGCTGATTGGCCCTTTTTCTTCTTCCACTCTATCAAGCACTGCTTGATATTGAGGCTTAAGGCAATAGGTCAGCTCATTGTCTTTGCCAGCCATCGGCATCACGGCAATGTATTGATAATGGCTTGGTGAGAACAAGCCTTCTTTCACGGAATCGATGGTCTTCACTGATGCCACTTTTGGGTCGCTGTTGTAGGCATGTTCAGCCATCGACACCAAGGTCGCCTTGTTTTGCTCAAAGAGTTCAAACAGATCACACTCTGGCTTGCCTTCTAAGCAGGCGTCATAGTGCTTGACGGGTGAGATGATCATTAATCGGTTTTTATTGTAGCTAGGAGTGCGTTTTTTACCGTTACCGGAGTTACCCAAAATGGCGGTGAAACCCGCAACATTTGAAATCGAGCCAATGACCATGCCAATGGCATTTAAGCCTTGGGTGGTTTTACGAGACCAGCTGATATAGCCATCGGCGAATTCGTCAAGGTTGTTATTACCAAACGGTCGCTCACCAGTCATCAACACACCAAGTTGCTGCGCATGAGAGCGGGGCGAATCGGTCATGGTCTTGATGTCGTACTTGGCAAATTCCACCGTTTTATCTTTAACCGTTTGCTCGGGTGTTTTTGGGGTGTACTGAGGCGCACAACCAACCATAGAGGCCAAAATAAGGCCAGATAAAAGTGTTCTAAACATGGGTCGTTCCGTGAATAGTCGAGAGGATAATAAGGGTGATTTTGCAAAAAACCATTCCAAAGAGAGGGGATATGGACGCAAAAATACCTGCTTAAAATACCATTTACGCATACGGTTTAGTACCCGTGCGATGAGAGCGACATCACACATCACCAGTATGAATGAGAAAAACGTAACAGCCATCGACCCCCGTGTAACCTAGTATTGCTTAAACTGGCACAAACCTTAGCTAACAGTAAGGCAGGGAAGCCCAACGTTTGATAATTCCATCAAATATTGATAGATGCATTATTAAATCTACTTGGAATGAAGTATTTAGGATAGTTACTGGTGTGCCACTGAACCGTCCCAGCAGTTTTGGACATCGAGTTAAGTGAGTACAATTACTAACGAGGTGAGCAATGGCAACTAAGAAAACTAGAATTAACATTCCCCTGAACTTAAAGCAGAGGCTCTGAAGCTAGCAGAGAAAGTCGCAGTAGCTGCCGCAACAAGACAACCTTCGAGTACATAGAAGTAGATTATAATCGGACGAGAAGACACAGTGCTCTTGGGTATCTAAGCCCAGTTAACTTTGAACAACGAAACGTCGCTTAACGAAGTGTTCAGTCTTGCTGGAGCAGAACATTCCTAGATGAGCGGAGTTCGCATAAACTGTTGTAGTGCAAATTCACATGAACAAGATATGAATGAGTATTTACTCTGAATGACTTTGGTCGAGTAGACGACACCTGTTACCAAGTGCCGCCCCTCTAAGAACCCAGCGTGCAACTTTCACTGCACTAGGCTCAAGCCTCCACGAAGGCATCGTTTGATACCCAGCAACTTATAAAGCAGTCGAAGTAGGTTCGTTCCAAGAGTTACGAGCTAGCCTTTTAGACTTTCTCTTTGCCAAGTATTCTTGGTATTGAGGGTCAAATGGCGTTGCAGCACTTCGGATTTTCACATGTCTTTCTATCGGCACTTTAGCTATTTGGAAGAGATTGAACTGGCAATCCATATCCATGATCTTCTGCCAACCGTGAAAATGCCATTGGCCTTTTCGGTTGATGAAGTATTTTAGGGCGATCCAAGTTTTAGACTTTGTTGGATGACGCCTTTTGGCCCAGTGCCATAACGTATGAAATAGCTTGTGACCTACATATCCGAAGACCTGTTTTGCTACGCAGTGTCGATAGTAGTTCGACCATCCTCTGAGTTTCGGATTTATCAGTTTGATAAGATCGTTGACTGGGAGGGTTACGTGCTTTTTGACGAGTTCACGCAGATTACTTAAGAACATCAACGTATTGGATTTACTCGGTTTAATGAGCAGTTTCCCTTTGTACTTCCTAAGGTTGAACCCAAGAAAATCAAAGCCATCGTTGATATGAGTAATGTGCGTTTTCTCTTCGGATAATGCTAAGCCTCTATCCGCTAAGAAGTCAGCAATCAACGGTTTGATATCGTTCTCCAGCACTTCCTTTGAAGCGCAAGTGACGACGAAATCGTCGGCGTATCCAATGAAATTGGCTCTAGTACCCTTTTTTAAGGGCCGTAGACTTAATGTGCTGCTCAAGTCCTGCAAGAGTCATTAGCATCAAGGTTGGTGATATAATTCCACCTTGTGGTGTTCCCTCGTCGGTGCGATAGAACAGACCTTTGTCCATAAAGCCAGACTGTAGCCATTGTTCCAACATTCTCTTATCAACAGCGATGTTATCAAGAAGCCATTGATGACCGATCTTGTCGAAACAGGCTTTGATATCCCCTTCAAGTACCCATTTGGCTGATTTCTTTAATGCCAAACATTTGAAGCACTGCCCAACTGCATCGGCAGTACTACGATTTGGCCTAAATCCATAGCTGTTAGGGTCGGCAAGCGTTTCCGATATAGGCTCTAATGCAAGAAGGTGGAGGGCTTGTTGCGCTCTGTCTATCATACATGGAATTCCCAGCGGTCTAAGCTTGCCATTCTTTTTGGGGATGTAGATACGCTTGAGCGGTTGGGCTTTGTACGCCTTTCTACTCAATTGATTAACTGCTTTTATGCGGCGTGCATCTGTGTTCCAGATGACACCATCTATTCCAGGCGTTTTACTGCCTTTATTTTGAGATACTCGCTTAACCGCAAGAAGTTTGGCTGAGCGAGAATGAGTTAGTATCCACTGCAAGGCTTTCGCTTTGCCGTATTTACCTTCTCTAGTTGCCTTTGCGATACGCATCTGAAGCTTTAATACATGCGATTCAACGGCTTTCCAGTCGATAGACTGCCATAGGGCGCTGTCAGGAGAGGCACTAATCTCTTTAGAAATCATCATTTGCGATTCTCCTTAAATAAAGTTCTTCAAACTTTCTCGCAATGGAAGACCAGTCGGAAGTGGGCTCACTTTCGTGACAGACACCAGTCTGTATCTGCATCATTACAATACAGCCTTTGCTTTCTCCGACCTCCTTTACCTGCATCACTATCGGCTACAAAGGCTTTCCCCATAGGGAGCGATACAGGCTTACCCTGTTCCGTATGTTACGTAAAATGTCAACTTAGATGCCCACTCTAGTGCGGAGAGTACTCCGATCACGAAAGGCCAATGCCCAACTCCTTTCCGACTCTCGTTGCCGTTTTGGCCACAGCGTATTAACCACTTCCGCTGCTTCATCGTATAACGCACCTTTAATGGATTCACATACGTTCATCATATTGACTCCCTAGCACTTACCCGAATTGTGGTTTTCAGGAGGAACATCCTCTCACGATTTTGTTCCCACTCAGCCTATAGGCCTAGTTTCGTTACATTGTCAGATCCGCTACTTTATTCAGGATCCTAGGGTCGTCTGGTGATACAGACGGTTCACTCTTATCGTGGTGAACAACGTTTCATACGACTTCAGGTCGCACGGGCACTTTCGAGTTAGAAAGTGCCACGAGTAAAATGCCACGGGTAAAAATTCAACCAGAGAAGCTTGTGGACAAAATCGAGTTTAGTTTTGCGCCAAATTATAAAACCTCGGATAGCTTTAGGTATGGAGTGGCCTAACTGATATCCAATGATAGTGGGGCGGATCAGATAGTCCTTTTGTGCTCCCCAAACAAGATCATTACTATGAGAAAAGCTAACAACAAGCCGTAAATTATAATTAATAGAGGCTTTCCAACTAAAACCTACCTCAGCTATGACTAGTGATCGCTGCTTCTGTTGCTAATTTGAGCTTTGTGATTTTATCACTAGTCATCTCAAAGCTACTGTCATATTTGTTCGTTGAAGCAACTCGAAGTTGACGCTCGACAGACATCAGATCACCAATAACTCTACGTAACTTAGCTGCTGACATACGAATCTGTTTCATTATTTGCATCACTGACGCCCCTGAAACGATAACGCAACCACTCATGGCGTAATACTTTGCATTGAGAATCATTTCAAACTCTCGGATACAACTATTAGCAACAAACAGCTCATCAATAGTTAAGCTGTCAAAGTAGCTCTCTACATGAGCTGAAAGCCCTATCTCGCGATAAGCCTCCCTTAGCTTTTGGGCTTGGTCATCTAGTTGACCAATAATAATATTCGCTAATTCATAGTTTTCATCTGATAGATAAAATTCGTCATTTTTATACTCTGATTCTTCCAGACAAAGTGCCATAACTTTAGCAATGATATCGCTTATACTATCATTGGCACTGCCATCAAAAGCTGCCTTGATAATTTTACTCATACCGTGTCTCTTGTTCATTACGACCTCAAAAGTATTATAGGGATATGTTGGTAAAATGATAAGCTTGGCTAATTCAACCTATGAAGATTCTGGAAATTTCCGTGTTAAAAAACACCTCGGATAAAATCGACCAACTAACAAAAAACCATCAAGCCTAAACATGATGGTTTTGATTATTAACTGCTTGCTCAGCAGGCTGGTTGCTTTCTTCCTGGCCTATTCTTAGCTGCCTATGCGGCAGGACACGAATCCTTCAGTATTTTCAATATCCCAACAAGATTCTTAGCTGCCTATGCGGCAGGACACAGGAATCCATTGTTTACAACACTGGCATTCAAATTCTTAGCTGCCTATGCGGCAGGACACTGTTAACTATAGTCGCTAAGCTGTTAATTCCACTTGTTTTATATCACAAAAGTCTAAAATACCCTTTTTCTTATTGCGTCTATAACTCATTGTTTTTAAATATCTAAAATAAAAATTTCAAAAAAGGGTCAAAAACTGAAGTCAGGTACCGTGCCTTTTCTTTCTTGATTGGTGGCTAAACCATAGCTATTAAAGTTTGCTGCAACGCGCTCTCTAACAAACTCCTTTTGTACAAACAAAATATAACTTTCCCCTGATGAACCGCTGGAGATTGGGATTCGATGAAAACTATCGATGATTCGCTCTTCATTAGTGGCTGGTAATGATTGTCCATCACCAGAGAAATCGGCTCTCGCCATGCTACGTTTGATTCGACGTTTCTTGGAGCCCAGAAAACTTTTCCCAATCGTTTGATTACGGGTAAACCTCACCTCAACCGCAATGTCAGGCACCTCACAAACACTGGAGATCTCAAATAAACCTTCATTTACCATCACAGAGAAATAGGGCTGAAAAGCGAGTCCAATCATCATCTCTTTATCTTCAGCAACAAAGGCAATGGTTTGGCCAACTGTAGATTCGTTCCAGTCCGGAAAACTCACACCTATTTTATTCATGGCTTGTCGGTTATTGACCATAAACAAGTGCATTTGGGATATACACCGTCCTGCCAATAATTCATGGTCGGCTTGTGCAGGCATGTAACGTATTAAGAAATAGTAACGCTTAGTCATATCTATCCCTTACTTCGCTTTAGAACAATTGAATAGGCCGCCTTTGATCAAGACAGACATGATGAAGTGCACATCATTTGGGATGACTTGAGAAGCTGTCATGCTTTCAATCCAGTTCTCTGTATTTCTGACTAATTGGTAAAAGTCATTTCCATGGGACACGTGTCGCCTTGCTATAACGTATTCTCGATCTGCCCCATATTCGTTCACTCTTAATGGTTTATCTGCGTTTTCATGCCACCAATCGTCAATCGATTGCAATGCGGCTCCAACTTTTTGACCATGAAACGCAACGGTTTCCTTTCCGTTCAATAGTTCGACGGTAGCTAACTGCTTAGTCGGAACACCATCTTCTCGGCTATCTAAAAACTCTTGGCTTGGGTAAACCTCATCTCCCCAACCAACTCCAATTTTAGCTTTGACATCCATATAGAAATATTCGGTTGGGTCAGCCAGAGCTCGCATCAAATAGGCTGTGAGCTTTTCTAGGCATTCTGCTGAAGCCTCATCCCAATGACCATACCAAGAAAGCCTTGTTGCGTTTTCTATAATCAAGGTTTGCGAATCACTGGTGGTCACTTCTATCGACAGGTTTCGACACTCTCTGTTGCGCCAAAGCCAACGGCCAAGCAGTATATTCTTTGCGTATCGATGAGCGAGCTCCTGATACCCATTGAGCTCTTTATAAGTATTAGCCAGTAACGAAAGTTTAGAGCGGACTTCATCGTCACTACAGATATCTGGGGTTAGAGAATTTGCTCGAATTCGAAGGGGGAATGCACAATAGATATCATCGACACCTGGCTTTACATAACACTCTTCGATGAACTGAGGATTGGAGTGAGCTAAATCTTGTGGAGCAACATTCTTTTTTACGAACTTGCCCCCTTTATATGCTTCTGCATAACCACCTTTTGGTGCTCGCAACCTAGTTCTATCAATTTCAAGGGGACACATCTCACCACTTTTAGATAGATAGTAGAAATATGCTTTGCCAGCAGAGAGTGATCGAACATAGTTCAGCTGAGTGCAAAGTTCCATAAACGATTAATCCCTATAGTTTTTTATAAGAATAGTTTCGCTACTGCATTCTATCGACCAAAAGGCGTGCTTTAAAAAGTGATCTCTTCCACTAAAACGTACTTCTATCGGGGTTACTCGCTGAGCAAGCCCTATCGCATTCTCTGCATAAGCGTGACAACTGGTGATTGAGTTGCCCCGTTTAGTTGGTTGTTCTAACAAATGGTAGCCAATAGAAACTGGCAAGTTATCAGCATCTTTAGTGATTAAACGTTCTAGATCATTAAAATCATTCGGCTGTTTTTCACTTGGATATAACCATCGCCCGTATGCTGGTAACCCTTTTAAGACATGGAAAAGCTCACTCCTGCTGGTAAATGTCTTAAGCCACTCAACCTGCGTCGATAGCTGTGGTTGGTATAATGCCCCTCCGGCGAAAGCAACGGGAAGTGCCGTTTTAAGCGCGGACTTAAAATCTGAAATTCGGCTGTCGCTATGGACTCTGATAACTAAGTCTATTTCTAGGTCCGCTAATCGTTCACTACGAATAGTTGGTCGCTTCGCGTTAGAAACCGTTCGCGCTTTGGCGACTGAATTGGGCTCGGTAAGCTTCGCTGTCGGTTGAATATTTTCACTTCGAACATAAAAAGAGAAACTCGAAAACTCAAACAGGGAATCACAATTAGCTCGCTTATTAAACTCTCTTTGATAGCGGTGCATAAAGCCCCAAATAGCAGTCAAAGAAGGAGCACCACATAGGTATGGGCTACTCATTGCGACCGCATCTTGCACTCTCATTGATGATAAATAGATATACTGCTCACCCGTTACCTTATCTTCATTGCCATTTGGTTTACTAAGTTGTTCAAGTACCCATACGATTTGGGCTTTGACGACCTGCATAAGCTTAGGATGATAGGCAAACTTCGCAGCATACTTGTTATTCTGAAACGAGAGATGCAAGCGACGATTTAACTCACTAGCTAAAGAGCCTAGGTCCGATTCTGGTAGCGACAAAAAGGATTGAACTAAAGTGTCATCATGTTTCAATTTCTGTTGATTGGGTTCAGCATCAACGATATCTCTTAACTCAATTAATGGGAGCATCCACAGGGCTATCTGCTTTCGCAATATCTTACTTCTAACCTTACGAGCGCTCTCTCTTTGCTTCTGTGTTTTTGATGGTTCGGATCCAATTAAGTGATTTAACACCTGACAAATTTTGGCGTTAGTTACCTGATAGTCATCAAAGTAGCGGCCACTCTTTTTGCGACTTTCAGTTAACGTCCCACCCTGCGCTGGTTTGACGTCTAGCGGGTAATTTAGGGCTTTCATATACCCACCTAAACTGCCACACAAGTTCCCGATACTTGCAGAATTCGGCAGTGACAAAGACACAAAGCTAAGCTTACTTTCTCGACTTCTCGATCTCACTTCTAACTCGCTCTGAATGGCATGGCTGACCACTGGGGTCACCGAAATATAATCATCCCCCCATGGAAACCGCAGTTGCTTGCTGTAAGTGCTGACACTGTCAGGAAAACTATTATCAGGAAGTTTCTCTTCAATTGTGTGTTTTAAGCGATCAAGTGACTTAACACCCAAACCAAATTCTTTAAGCAGATCGAGCCAAATAGGGGTTTCTTGCTGAATAAGTGAAAGAAGACTTGCGGACTGTGATTGCCAACGAAAAGAATTCAATAACCACAATGTATGCCGATACACTGCAGAGTTATGCGCCCACCCTAAGCGTTGCTCTAATACTGCGCTTGAAATAAATGCCTCGGTTGTCACAAGAGGCT
Source organism: Vibrio sp. 10N.222.52.B7 (assembly GCF_041474275.1). Lineage (NCBI taxonomy): Bacteria > Pseudomonadati > Pseudomonadota > Gammaproteobacteria > Vibrionales > Vibrionaceae > Vibrio > Vibrio sp. 10N.222.52.B7. The sequence goes on from NZ_JBFRTU010000082.1 coordinate 55,272, forward strand.
GTGCAACTATCCGCTGATCTTTAACTCGGCAGTCTGGAAACTTGAGGTTATGAGTATGGAACCATTTGATTTCATCAAGAGATGCCTCTAGGTTCTCAGTCGCTTTTAAATGCCTTTTAGCACGAGCAACATCCAACCAATCAGAGCATCTATCCGCTTGATGGCTTGAACTGAGATTAAGCAAGATCGTTAATGCTTCTTTTTCATACCCTTCAACACAGACATCTTCCGTATAGGGCATGAACATCTTCTTTAAAGCAGACTGCTTTACTGCCTCGTCTTCAATTGCTAATAAGCCACTTAATTTCGTCATAATTACCACTCAGGTAGATATACACTTAAACCATCACTTTCAGAGCTCATTCGAGTCAGCTTTGTTTCGATGACACTTCTTAAAGTAAACGCCGACTCATGACTCGCTATCTTTGTATGCATTCGCGGCCTGATCGCGGCTTTAATCTCACCAAACTCATACAGCCGATACACTTCATCGGTGGTGCAAGAAAGCAATGTAGAAGCTTCTAAGGGGCTGAGCAGTACATCACCGATATTTCCTTTGCCGCTTGAGGGCACTGTTGCCATTAGCTTTGTAAAGTAAGCTAACATCTGTGCAAGCACTATATTGTGACTCAACTGCCGACTGGGTAACTGACGGCAATCTTTAAGCAGAGCACCAAAAGCTTCATTGAAAAACATCTTCTTCCAATCTTTTACTCGCACAAGTTCTGCCTTCTCTTTCAAGGCATCGAGGTCTTGCCACAATGCCGTTGGCCAAGAGCCACAATATTCAATGAGTGACTCAAAACTGAGGTCATCGATATCGCCATAACGATTTACATACCAAAGAAAAAAACCATAACGCTCAGATAACGTCATTTCTGCTTTCAATAATCCCAAGGGTTTTGAATCACTTCCTGACAACCATTGAGCGACCAACACCTCAACCTCTGGCGCATCCTCTACTGGCGAGTTTCGAAGTTCATACCCACATTCACACTGGCCAATACTCTCGGTACTTTTGTATTCAAGCCTCGACTTACACTCAGGGCAGTGATGAATCAGCTTACAGCCATGATGTTCACAAGCTTGGTGAGAGATAAATTGCCACTGCTGGCGAATGTAGGGAGCTTCGTCAATACACAGCGGGCAAATAGGCGTGAAGCGTTTGCGAAGAAAAGCATAAGGGTAATCAACCCCGAATCTATGTACAGCTTTGTATTGCGGAGAGAATTGAGCTTTTGAATGTGATAGCGCTAGGCGCAGTACACCAAAGTTATTGAGCTTTAGTTGGTTCTCAAGATGAATGAGAACCCGCACTCGCATTTGGCTTGTGGTTTGAGCGTGGTAGATATTAACTCGTTCGAGCTCTAAGGGGAAAGAACCAGCCATCGCTTCATGCTGATCCATGGTGTCGAACCAGATGTCTTCGGCGAAATGAGAAAATCGCTCGTAACCTTGCTCTTGCGATAAACGCAACAAGAAGCTTTCAAGCGATTCGTCAGAATAAAGTTGAATGTCTGTATTCACATGCCACCTAAAACTTAGAGTTTCTAAGTTTTAGTATCGGAGATATTTCATGCATTGCAACCATAGAGGCCAACATATTTTGCAAAAAACGCCTATGAACTCATTCAAAATACGACAGAATCGCTTGGTGATCACAAACTATGATGCGAAAGAGCTAAGAAAATTCTGCCCCATTCCTTCTCAGCGCGAATATCTACTCAAAATCTTAGACTGTACGTTTGCCTTATCTGTAGTTTTTCTTTTTTACGGCGAAGCTCTTCGTGTGTGCCACTCCACTCCTTACTGGCATTGGATGAAATTTTACAGCCATCAATAGCAAACATGTTACGGCCAATTAGGCCTTGTTCATCGCATATCATGAGGACCTGAGTGAACAGTGGCTCGATGGTGTCCTTCATTTGTGCGATGAAAGCCGCGATCGTGGTAAAGTGCGGTCGTTCATCGCCCGATAAGCACATGAAGGTGACGTTGTTGATGCAAGCCCTTTCTATGCTACGGCTAGATAACATGCCGAGGGAATAGGCGTAAAAAATAACCTTAAGCATGATGGAAGGTGGGTAAGCCGCCGCCCCGTTTTTGTCGTTGTGGTAGTGCACATCAAAGGGCGAGAGGTCGAGGTGGTTATCGACAATGTGAGAAATCGCATACTCGATAGTTCCGGGGATGAGTTGTTCATCGATGATGATAGGGACGAACATGTTTTGGTTCGAGTAATCGGTTTTGAAGTTGGGCATAACCGTGTCTCGTGGCGAATAATTTAGATTAGATCACAAGGAATTAGTGCGTTCAAGTTCATATCATGATGAAATGGCGGTAGGATCAGAATTGAGACGGGCGAGGAGAAATTCTACAGCCTCGTTATGTGACCAGAATCCCCCACGTTTAGTAGAAACTTTACTAAGTTTAGATCTGGGGCTAATTGAAAGGAGTATGAGTATGAATTATCAAAACACACTAATAAAACTAGGGGGGGTGATCTTAGGTAGCATGATGTTAACTGGCTGTCCAATCGATGGAGCGACTGGAGAACAGGGCTCAATAGGAGCGACTGGACCACAAGGCGCAACAGGCTTAGATGGAATAAATTGTTGGGATACCAATGAAAACCGGGTGGATGACGCCAATGAGGACATAAACGCTGATGGCTTATGGGATGTGAATGACTGCGCTTCTGTTGCTGCAACCAGCGTTAGTCAGAATCTTTCTGTCGATTTGAATCATCAACACATATGCGAGGCATTAGCGAACCTGGGCCAATATCCGCAAGGCTGCCCGTCAGTAACGCACATAACCCCCAATGCAACAGGAGACTTCAGACAGATTTCGTTCATGTTGGATGATGGTAGTGGAAACACTGCATTTAGTTGTGGTTTCCCCCCGAACAACGGACTGTTGACTCTCGAAAAAAATCAATTGGATCAGGTTTATTACTGGAAGTTGGAAGGAGGCTTTGTCGCTAGCGCAACCGTCATAGCTCTTGAGGACGAGCTTGGTGCCGATATAGGGAACCCCAGTAATAGCTGCTTGGACCTTTGCGAAAATGACCCTGAATGTATAGCATCTTACGCGGAGTCAAAAACCGTATTTTCAGGGAACACTAGAAACATTGTATACAATTGCGCACTTTTCCATCATTCAGATACGATTCAACCTTTTGAGAAAGCATGTGACGATAAACTGGCGAATTGTGGTACTACCTCAGGAGTTTTGTCCGCTAGTCAGCGATGGGCTGTTCGCTGCCCTTGACACATAACAAGGCAAATCAATCAGACGCATTACGGCTTGTCATTGTTTTTGCTAAAAAAAGGCAGCAAAAACACCGCCAAACCTAAGCGCTGTTGTTTGCGGCGTTAACTTCCTATACTTCAACTAATCCGTTATATCCTAATTTAGTAATGTAACTGGCAAGGTTCTGTCCAAGAATGAGTTACGATTTCAACAAGTCGGCTTGTACGATCTAGTCGTGACTAACAAGCCGATGTGTAAGATCTAATATGAGTTACTACAGTTTAAGTGAACGCTGCAATAACCCTCTGCTTAAATTGACCTAATCTCAGCTCATCCAAAGCTAAAGTGAGTCCTACATTATTTGAGTTGATAACATCTGAAGCTTCTCCCCAATTAAGTAGGCTTGGGTGAGGTCGATCAGATTGAACGCTTCCCGACACGGTACTCGGTGTCAGGTGCTTTTCATCAGTAGCGCTCGGCACATTATTCTCTTGTTTAATGTACAAGCAGCTATCAGGAATATCCTGCTCAATTCTTTCAGCAAACCCAATCAAATTTTCTTCAGCGAAGGTATACAACCATGCTTCTTGGTTGGGTGAATCATTAACTCTCAATATCCTTCCAAGCACTTGCCTGAAGTACAGTTCCGTTTTTACCGAGCTCATATGACAACAAACCTGAAGCCGAGGGATATCCGTTCCTTCACTTATCATCCCAACACTCACTATCCACTGAACCGTTGAGTGACGAAAGGACTCAATTTCATGTAACGGATTATCATGATGATAAGTCACTATGCATGCTGATTGATTAAAGTGCTCAACAAGTCGCTTTTGAATGTCTTTAGCGTGCTTAATAGAAGAGGCGACCACCAAGCCTCCAGCACTTGGGGACTCTTCCCTTATCTGCTCTAACTTTTGGCAGCCGCTATTTAGTATGTAATTCATAGCATCTTCGTTGTGGATGACGCTTTGATAAGAGACATCGGATTGTTTAAGGCAATCAAGAATAGAGGCGAAGTGTTGATTGTCACTGCTAGCCTTAACGCTCAGGTGTTCATTATCGATTAAAACGATTTTAGGGCGGCGGCATACCTTATCTTCAACTGCCTGTTGCAAGCCGTATTGATAATCGCAAACAACCTTGCCTTCAGGATCAGAATACTCAGCCATGACAATAGGTAACCGATCAGAACGCCAAGGAGTGCCCGACAGCGCCAGAGTATAACGAGCAAAGCTTTGGATCTTCGAGACGATTTCTAGCCCCCATGAATTTGACCGTCCCTCATCATCAAACGAGCAATGATGGATCTCATCAAATACCACTAGTACTCGATACTTACTGACGGTGTTCCAGAAGTTTTCATCTAAAAAACGGATGGATTGATAGGTATAAGAGCCCCCAAGAGAACCCAAGCCTCCATTAAAAGAACATTCCAGTTTCCATGAAAAGGTCTTTTGCATCCCTTCTGCAACAGTCAGTGAAGGAGAGAAACACAGCACTAAGTCAATCATGCCTTGTTCAAATAACCGTCTCGCAACCTCGGCGGCCATAACGGTTTTACCCGCTCCAGGAGTCGCTTGGCAGAAGAAGTGTGAATACTTGTTTGAAGTGAATTTCTCGATAGCTTGAGCTGCACACTCGGCTTGCCATGCTCTTAACATTGAGGAGCCTTACTTTGCGCGACTTGCATCCAGTTGGTTAGTGCATTAATTCTGCCTAATAGCTTGGCTGAGCGTTCTCTTGCCGCATTAAATAGCGGCTGCATATCTTGCTTATTGTTTGGGAAACGCATTAACAACGATTGGTATTCCTCAATCTCGCCTAGAGTAATTGCCAACTCGCCTTCATACTGTTTCTTCTCTTGCTCTAATGCATGTATAGAGTACTCCGAAGTTTGAACAGCCATTGAATCGACTTTAGCTTGCCTATTTCGACCCGATCTAGGCTCAACTGTGAGCGCTTTGAATTCGTTAGTTTGATGGTAACGTTTGTCTCTACGAGTCCCAATAACAGAAAGCCAACCTTTCTCCTCAAGTGATAGAAGTTGTTTATAAACATACTTTCGCGCGTCGACCTTGCTCGGGAAGGCTGAAGTACCGTTTAACAAAGCATCCCTAGCTTCTGTGACGGAGAAATTGTCCATCCCTTTTTCAATCAATAGGTTAAACATGTGAGGGTTAATTCTGGTTACTTTCTTCATGTGACTCTTACAGGCAATAAAAACTTAGGATTGCTAAGTATACAAAAATCAGTAAAACTTAGACAATCTAAGTTATCTAAAGGTTGAAAAGAAATGTGTAAGTGCAAAAAGACAACCCAATCCCAGCGAGGCTCAAAGCTGCGCGTAAAAAAGCCAAGATCACCCAAAAAGATTTAGGGGTGAAAATTGGTATGGAGCAGAGTTCTGCTAGCGGTCGTATGAATCATTACGAAAAAGGCAGACATGTACCCGATATTGGTACGCTTGAACGTATGGCTGAAGAGTTAGATGTGCCGCTAAACTACTTTTTCTGTAGGAGCGAATTGAGCGCTGAGTTAGCATGTGCCATTGATAAGATGAGTGATGAAGAGAAGGCGGTGTTACTGGAGAGCCTAAAGAGCTAGAAGTAATACTTAAGCTTTAAGTCCATTTTTGCTCAATAACATACTCAATGGAATTGCATCCGTAAATCGCGGAGCAAGTATCTTATCTTCTACGGCAATGGCATTCAGATTGTAAGACGATCCAGAGTCAATTTGATGAAGACGAAGCTCCTCGATAGAACAATTAAAAGGGTTGTCCAAGTAGGGGAACTTAAATGAAAAAGTACGTGACAATATCGCTTTATCTATCGTATCAACGTTCTCACTGAAACTCATAAGTAGTGCGTCTTTCAAGAAGTGCTTTAACGCTCGGCACTCCCCTCTACACATAATAAACAAAGGATATAACACTTCATTTTTTGTAAGCACCGGCGGTTCTTCACAGCCCATTCTCGCACTCAAACCAGCGACAAATTTAGCAAAGTGCTTTTTTTGCTCCAAGTCAAAACTATAAGATGCCGTTCCACTCGAATGGCTGTTAGCTTTCAACAGCTTGAAATAGTTAATCTTTCGTCTCCAACTTAATCGTGAGTTCCATTGTGGCTCTGTCGCTATTACATCAGCATATGGCATACCAACCAGCACAAACGAGACTTTTGCTTCTTCACTTATATATTTGAACGTATTAGCAATAGCTTGCCTTTCTTCTGCTGTAGAAAACTCCACAAGCTCTTGAATTTCATTGACGATAATCAGCTCAACAGATTTACGTTTAAGTTGCTTTACAACTGCCTCACCAAGAGCAATTTCATTACGTCGTCGGGTACCTCTTCCGCCTGACTTTCCATCTAAATCGACTAGAAACTGCGTAAGCGTGTTCTGTTCATTTATGCGGCTTGGCACTCTGGTGCTAAGAACCGGTTGTTTGCTCCAAGTTGAACTCGGCAGAAAGCGTGATAGATAATTGTTAATCAAAGCCGTCTTTCCACTTCCGGCCTCACCAGTTAACAAGAAAGACTCCGGTTCACCGCCAAGGGAGTGATTAAAACGAAGTTGATCGAAAATGGAGTAGATTTCAGTTATTGCAGGGTACTCGATAAAGCTGGTTTCATAGGACTTTAGCTGCTCAAACTGACTAGACGTTAAGTTCAAATTAATACCCCTCAATATCTTCAAAATCATCATCAGATAATTGCTCTGAGACATCGAACACTACCGTGGTTTCTTGTTTTACTGGAGTCGCATTGATTGAGCTTGGCCCTTCTGAGCCCACATCATTAAACTTTGCTAATTTCGAAGTATTGCCCGTTTTAGGCAAGCTAGCCTTATTGCTTTTTGCACCGCGGAATCTATCGGTTTCTTCCTGAATACGTTTCTTCATATACAGAAATGTATCCGCAAGCGCCTCATCATCAGCAAGCTGCTTAGTGTTAAGCCTGCGTACTTTATGTATGCGCTCATGTTCAAAAAGGGACAGTCCTTTTGTATATCCGTTGTTGTCTACCGCTGGAACTTTTATGTACCTCTTTTCCGATTCTAGGTAAACATGGATGTAGCTGATATCTGAAGGGTCTGTTTTGGTCTTAACAAACAGCTTTTTGCCATTATTGGACGCCCAGTATTTACGGTATTCAATAAGTTCTGAGGACTGATAGCGTAGGTTATGAAGCCTGATCCCTGCCACTCCAATAGTTCTGTGTCTAAGCAAACCTAGCTCAACTCTCAACTGCTCCTTCTCAGCACCAACGTAGTAGGAGGGAGTCCATTCCGATTGGTTCCACTTGTGGTATGGAATATCACGTTCTCTTGAATCTGGTGCCATGTGGTAATAATCGACAATCCATTTATGAAGTAATTCAAGAAATACAGAAACTCTAACCACCGCATCCTTCTTTGGGTTGTAATCTTGTAGTTGAGTAGGGTTGGTGAATGTTTTTCCAGGTAGTGAATTAACTAACCCTTTATTCATCTGATCAAACAGCTTTTCGATCCCTGACTTTCGCCAAGGTTTAGCTGCTTGACTGTATTGGATGTCAGACACTAGAGGCCGTAACGAATCTTCCAAGCTTTGACTCCAAAATTCAGCACCATTATCGACAACTAAACAGTCAATTTTGCCGTGACAAGGCCATTCATTATCAATGGATGGATACCTTTGCTTTACCCAACTCTTATCTAGTAGCGAGTTCAATAGCGCCTTTCTGACAGAGTCAAAACTAGGCTCTCTAAAGTTGATACTGCACCCAACGATACATTTACTGAAGCGGTCATATAGCATCGTCAGGTAGGGTCGACCCAAAGGAATATCTAGCTCGTCATCAATCAAAATTACTGGGACTGGTGTATGGTCAATTTCGACATACTCCATTGGTTTGGTCGAAACTACTTGCTGACCAACCGAGCGAAATTCTCGGTCTGCGTATCGTTTACCAAACCTTGCAATCGCTACCTCATAAGGAGGTAAGTCGTGTATTCGATTGTAAAAAGAACGTTCGGAAATTGGTTTTATTTTCCCCTCGACAATCCCACGATTTATTTGAATCACTCGACTCTTATAGTATCGATATGCTTCAGCAGCACTTAAGCGTTCACGAGTCAGGTATACGCTGTTAATTGCTTCATCAACTAAAGATTGAGAATCGAACTCTTTTTGTCGATTGCCTTTAAACGTATGCTTAGGAATAAGCGCACATGGGTCTTTACCCGCTTCAAAGTAAGATTTTTTCCAAGTTGCTAAAGTTCGCCAACTCGGGGGAATGAGTTGTAATTCCGATTCCACAAGATTTAAGAGAGGGTTCAAGTTTTTCTCGGTCCATCCGCCTTTTAAACGCTTCTCTACGAACGCGATGATTTTGATACGACGGATAACTTCTTGCTGTACCTTCGGTGATTGAGAATCAATAGTTGAGGATATTTCAATAGGTTCATGAATTAGCTCTATTGGAAGCTGCTGAGACTCTCCCTCTGAAGCTTCAAATTCATCAAAGAACCCAAATATGTTGTTAGAGTCCGATGGCATAGTTAACACCAAACGTAGGTTTCGAGGCCAAAGCCAATATTGTTGAGGTCTGTTTTGACTTGCCCCGAAGAGATCCAAGGAAGAGTAGAGATAAGTGTGTCCTGTTCCGATAATCCGAAATACAAAGACACCTCTTGTAGCTGCACCATTTGTTTACGTTGAATAAACGCTAACACTAACTTTTGAAACTCAGTCACAGTTCGCAATCCGGAATAACGATGCAGTAACTTAAAGTTATCTAACGTCGGTCCCATTCTAATTTGTTTCTCAGTAACCAAAACTAAGCGTCTGTTGAACTCATTCAACGCAACTCTTTGTTTCTCTTCAAATCTGTTCCTGAAATCAGGTTTGAGAATCTGACTAGAGTGTTTTACTTCGAAGAGGGTTGACTGCTCGTTGTGATTTGTTACTAAAAAATCTGGGGTATATCGGCACTTACGATTATTGAATTGATAGTGGAAGCCAAAAGGTTGAGAGGTAAAACTTTTAACGTTTGCGTTATATTCGAGGTGAAAGCAGAAATCGAACTCCAAAATGGAGAGAGTGCGAACAACAGCATCATTCTTCAAGCTCATGAACTTACAGATGTTGTGTACGTGAGATGATTTCTTAGTTTGGTCGAACATAGCAAATCACTTTTGTTGTAAACCTACAACAAAAAATAGACTATGAAGACTTATGGTGCAAATATGAAGACTTATGATGCAGAAATGAAGAAAGCCTGCAATTTATGCGAACATATATTGCAGGCTTCATAAGGGGTGGGAACCCAGCCACATCCCGGCACACAAGTCACTCGCTGCGGCTGCTCCCTTCCAGGCCTGACCGAGTTCACGAGCTATTGTTGCGGGAGGACCAGGCCCCCATAGATTCGTTTTCTAAGAGGCTTGCCTCAAAGAGTGATTGGATTATTAAGCATCACAGCAACCATTGCAAGCCCTTCCACCCTATTTTTGAACAATTGCGGTCTAAGTGCTTATCCTTTATTCAAACCATTAGAAAATCGCAGGTAAATTCACCATTTACCTGCATTTGGAAGGTTTGGATTGCTGGAGTACTAGATATCGATGTCTTCGTTATCTTCTGTGCGAATGATGTAGTCTGTCATCCACGCGGTACCTAATAGACACAACCACACCACAAAGACTGGGCTCGGTACTTCGATGCTTGGAGTAATCACCAGAGCCGCAAAACCGACCGTTGGCAGTGTCCAACACAGTAGTTTATTCCAGCGGAAGGTTTTCAAGCGCGTCAGCGTTTCCATCGATGCCATGATGCCCGTTACACACAAGGCAACCAAAGCGGCATAAGGTAAATCGGCTATCCATAATGGAAGTATTAAGCCTAATGACCACCAGCTGTGTCGGCTGGCAGGCTTAAGATGATTTGCCGCCCACCAAATCACGATGATTGATAAGGTTTGAAGTGTGGTAACCCACGGGACACCTTCAAGCTTGCCTGCTGATTGTGTCACCATGATCCCGACCTGCAAAGTAGTCACAATCAAGCCGGAAATAATCACGACCGACAAACTACTGCGTCTTGAGAAGACCACCATCAATAACGGGAATAGTACCCACGCACTGACAGACAGCGTGATAGGCTGCAAAGGAAGGGTTAGACCATAAGTGGTCATGGAAACAAGCAAAGCTAATCCTGCTATGCCCCCCTGCGGTAAAATCCATAAAGCAGGAATTACCATTGCAAGCACCGGGATATCTCCCTCACTTAAACTGATTGCTCTCGCGCAAACAACCGCTAATAATGTGGTGATCAAGAACTGAAACGTTGTAAATACCATAGCCCTCTCCTTCTACCGATCCGTGGTACCATACCAATCGTAGTAATTAACTGGTCACCCTAGCTTGTTAAAAAACTCGATAACCTCGTTAGATTTTTTGATTGTAGAATAACTACTTATCAAAACTTCTTATCAAAAAGAGCGGCCTTGCTCTCAAGCTTTTTCCCTGCGCTATTTTTGAACACTTATTTACTGTGATTGGTATTTATGAACTAGGAACATTTAGTATGGACCAATTTTTGAGCCAAATCTTTGCTGTGATTCACCAAATTCCATATGGAAAAGTAACAACTTATGGAGACATAGCACGTTTTTCAGGATTTCCGGGCTATGCGCGCCATGTTGGTAAAGCGCTGGGTAACCTGCCAGAAGGTAGCAAACTGCCTTGGTATCGAGTGATAAACAGCAAGGGTGAAATCTCTTTAAAGGGTGATTCGTTCGACCGACAAAAGCAGCATTTGGTTAAAGAAGGGATTGAGGTGAGTGATGCAGGAAAGATCAAACTCAGAATATACAAATGGCAGCCCTAGAGCTGCCACTAATCGCTGATTCAACTGGCTAAGTTAAGCCAATCAAGATGCCTTAACAGTGGCATCGACTTCTGATTAACGAACACCAACCAAACGTAGGTCTGCTTGCTGTGTATTTTCTACATCAGTAATTACTGACTTAATCGTGTCAGTAGTGAAACGCAGTTTGCCGTCAACATGAATCGATGCGCGCATGTTGTAACGGTGGTTAGCTTTAATTTTGTCGTTGTCGTAGCTCAGCTCGAATGCGAACGGTACTTGCTTACCGTCTGTGGTGAACTCTTGAGTTGCGATAACCGTCGATGGTGCATCAGCCAGTGAGATATCTTCTAGCGTAACGGTAACCACTGCATTCTCTGGCAATGCAATTCTTTCACGGTAGCTTACTGTTCCTGAAATCACTTGAGTGTTCTCTGCAACCACTTCCTGAGAAGCGCTCGTTTCTGATGTTGCTTGGCAACCAACAAGTAGGCCAAACGATACTAAAGACGTAATAAGAATTAGAGCCTTTTTCATATTCAATTTCTCTCAACATGTTTGCCGGACTCGGCAAATCTACTCACCAATTATAAGAGAGCTTTCATATTCTGTCTTGAAACCCTATGATTTATTGACAGATATCTGACTAAGCTAAATGATTAACACCATAATCTGACACCCATTTTACGAAGAGGAATGCTGGCGATGAGTCAACCTTTACAAGAATTACTAAGTTTACTTCAGCTAGAAAAACTGGAAGAAGGTTTATTCCGTGGGCAAAGTGAGAACCTAGGCCTACCACAGGTATACGGCGGTCAGGTATTGGGACAAGCGCTTTCTGCTGCTCGTTATACCGTTCAAGACGACCGTAGTGTTCACTCGTTCCACAGTTATTTTCTGTTTCCCGGCGATCCTGAAAAGCCAATCATTTACGATGTTGAGAACCTACGAGATGGACGCAGCTTTAGCACACGCCGTGTAAAAGCGATTCAAAATGGCCGCCCTATTTTCTATCTCACTGCTTCTTATCATGGCGATGCGCCAGGGTTTGAGCACCAGATTTCAATGCCTGATATTCCGGGACCAGAGAACTTTGCCTCAGAAACTGAATTAGCGAGCCACATTGCGGAATTCTTACCAGAGAAACTGCGCAAAACCTTCTGTGGCGAAAAGCCGATTGAGATGCGTCCGGTGACGGTGGTAAACCCACTGAAACCTAAGAAGACGGAAGCGAAACAATACCTTTGGGTAAGAGCGAATGGCGCGATGCCAGACAACCACTTGATCCACCAATACCTGCTTGCCTACGCATCGGATTGGGGATTCTTAGTGACGGCGCTTCACCCACATGAAGTCTCTATCATGACGCCAAATTTTCAAGTGGCGACGATTGACCACTCAATCTGGTTCCACCGCCCATTCAAAATGGACGAATGGCTGCTTTATGCGATTGAAAGCCCAACGGCAGCGAACACTCGCGGCCTAGTGCGCGGCGAGATCTTCAACCAGAAAGGTGAGCTGGTAGCGACAGCAGTACAAGAAGGTGTGATGCGCTTTACTAAATAGCACTCAAATAAATAGCGGATAAACGCTTCTTACAAGCCCCAAATACGCACAAACAAAAAGAGGCTAGGTTTAATACCTAGCCTCTTTCTTTAATGACGCTTAAGAAAACTCGTCACGCAAAAATCAATAAAACCTACTCAACTTCTAACGTTGGCTCAAACTCGCCTTGAACTCGCGTTTTAATGCCATCACCTGCGTCTCGTAGAAGGTTAAATGGCGATAACACTACGCCTTTCACCGCGCCCTCAGCGGCTCCCTGAGCGAGTTCCTTACTCTTATCAGCTAACAAATTAGCTTGTGCCAAAATACCTGGGACTTCCGCTCGTAGCATTTCAGATTCCGTGACGATGACAGGAATAGTCTGTTCGCGGTAAGACTTACTTTCAGCGAGCATTGGTGGCATTACGTCTACGCGGTATCTCTTTAATTCAGTTAATGTTGGTGGAATAACATCGGTTCTTACCTGCTCGACTTCCGTTCGAACATTTTTCACTTCATCTAATATCGCAGGGATTTTGTTGTCGACCGAGGCTACGGTTTGATTCACGTCATCGATCGTCTTTCTGACCTCTTCGACTGTGTTCAGAACTTGAGGAGCAAGCTCACTAACATGTTCAGCAAATGCTAGCAGCTCTTCCACTTTTAGCCCTTTCGTGAGACCGGATAAATCTTCGATAACCTGCGGATAAGTATCGACGATCTCCCCTACTTTATTAGTAAACGAATAGATGGTGTAGCCCAAGTAAAAAATGGCGACCGCTAATACCAATTGGATCGCGGTAGATACTTTTGCAAACATGAATGATCCTTTTCTTTTATCGCAGAGGCGAGATCTAAACTGAGAAGATAGTTAAACTGAAACGATAGGTAGCCTAAGATTAGGTTGAGCTTAAAGCGGCAGTGCTGTCGTGTACTTCAATGGTTCCATCGCAAATGTCGAGGTCACATTAGAGATACCGTCAATGCTATTCACCAAGCGCTTGTAGAAATCATCAAAGCACTTCATGTCTTTAACCTGAACCTTCATCATATAGTCATATTCGCCAGCCATACGATAAAACTCCATCACTTCTGGAAATTCCGACACAGTATTCACAAAACGACCATACCATTCGTGAGAATGATCACTGGTTTTAATCAATACGAACGCGGTAAAAGAAAGATCGAGCTTTTCTGGGTTCAGCAGCGCGACTCTTTTCTCAATAATGCCGTTCTCTTCGAGGCGCTTAAGCCTTTTCCAGCAAGGCGTTGTGGTGAGATTGACCGCTTCAGAAATGTCATTCAATGACAGGGTGCTATCTTCTTGCAGTAATCCTAATATTTTTTTATCTACGGCATCTATCACATTTTCACCAAATTGCATTTAAAGAGAATTATTTTCTACAATTTAAGCAAAACAAAGCAAATATGGCAAAGTTTTTCTCTCTGATTGTAGCTAAATTAGAACCATACCAATTACAAAGAATTCCTACACTCGATCAGGAGAACGCTTATGTGCACTGACCATCAATGGATTAACAACGCGATTCGTAAAATTGAAGCGGACTACCAACGCTCAGCGGATACGCACCTTATCAAGCTCGATCTACCAAGTATCGAAGGCATTGATGTTTACCTTAAAGATGAAAGCACACACCCTACAGGCTCTTTAAAGCACCGTTTAGCGCGTTCTCTCTTCTTATACGCTATCTGTAACGGTTGGGTTGGCCCAGAAACCACGATCATTGAATCTTCATCGGGCAGTACTGCGGTGTCTGAAGCTTACTTCGCTCGCCTACTTGGCCTTCCATTTATCGCGGTAATGCCAAAATGCACAGCGAAGAAAAAGATCGAGCAAATTGAATTCTACGGCGGCCAAGCGCATCTTGTGGACCGCTCAGATGAAATTTACGATGAGTCTCGCCGTTTAGCAGAAGAATTGAATGGTCACTACATGGATCAATTTACTTACGCTGAGCGCGCAACCGACTGGCGTGGTAACAACAACATCGCGAACTCGATTTTCAATCAAATGCAGATGGAAGATCACCCAGTTCCGGCTTGGGTAGTAATGAGCCCAGGTACTGGCGGTACTTCAGCGACGATTGGCCGTTTCATTCGCTACCAACAACATGAAACTAAGCTTTGTGTTGTGGACCCTGAGAACTCTGTATTCCACGAATACTTCCAAACAGGCAATGCGAACGTGAAATGTAGTACATTCAGCAAGATTGAAGGCATTGGTCGCCCACGAGCAGAACCAAGCTTCATTCCTGGTGTGGTTGACGAAATGCGTAAAATCCCAGACGCAGCAAGTATCGCAACGACACATTGGTTATCTGACATTCTTGGTCGCAAGGTCGGCGCATCAACCGGGACTAACATGTACGGTGTGCTTCAATTAGCCAGTGAAATGAAAGCACGTGGAGAAAAAGGTTCTATCGTGACTTTACTGTGTGACAGTGGTGAGCGTTACCTAGACACTTACTTCAATGACGAGTGGGTAAATCTGAATATCGGTGACCTACAACCTTATGCAGCGAAGTTAGAAGCTTTCTCGCAAACGGGTGAGTTGGCTTAAGTTCGAAACCGATAGTTCGAAATAGAAAAGAGCCCTTGATGGGCTCTTTTTGTTTATTCATTCTATTAGTCAGCCACTAACGAGAACAAATTACTCTGGCTTCTGCTTCGCTTCAAATGCCGCGAGTTGTTCAGGCGTCGCTTTTGGTTGATGGTTTTGTTTCCACTCATCGTAAGTCATGCCGTATACACGCTCACGAGCGTCATCGATATCCAAGTCTAAGCCTTGTTGCTCTGCTTCCGCTTTGTACCATTTACTGAAACAGTTTCGGCAAAAGCCAGCCAAGATCATCAGATCGATGTTCTGCACATCTTTATTGTTATCTAGGTGTGCTAGCAGGCGACGAAAGGTTGCTGCATCCAGCTTATCTTGTTCTTCTTGAGAAAGATCTTTGTATTTAAATTCAGCCACTTTACTTTCCTTTATTCGATTTATTGTATTAATTCGTTGAGCTCTGTTTGTTATACAAAAAAAGCCTGAAATTCGCTAGGAGCAAACGCAGGCTTTTCAATATTGTTACACTATTCCGTGTTCATTAATCGTGCGTGTTCATTAACCGTGAGAGGTTCTTCCCACGTTGTCATGGCTAAGCTCTTTATTAAGTTCCGCTTCCACGTGACCCGGAGAGCGTGTTGATCCTGAAATCAGTCGGTACATCGCAGGAATTACGAACAGAGTAACCAATGTCGCGAAGCCCATACCGAAGAAGATAACCGTACCCACAGCCACTCGGCTTTCATAGCCTGCGCCCGTTGAAGTAATCAATGGAATTGCACCAGCCAGCGTCGTGAATGCCGTCATCATGATTGGACGTAAGCGTCGAGCAGAAGCATCAATGATCGCCTTTTCAAACTCAATACCACGGTCACGAAGTTGGTTAGCAAACTCTACGATCAAGATACCGTTTTTGGTTACCATACCGATCAACATGATCATACCAATCTGGCTGTAGACGTTGAGCCCTTGACTCATCAGCACCAAGCCTAAGAAGCCACCGAAGATACCCATAGGTACGGTGAACATCACCACCAGCGGGTTAATGAAGCTTTCAAACTGCGCGGCCAGTACCAAGTATGCGACCAGCATCGCTAGCGCAAACACCACTAGGATACTTGATTGGTTCTCTTTAAAGTCTTTTGACTCGCCAGAGTAGCTCACTGAAATATCACCCGGTAGCTGTTCAATCGCTTGTTCATCAAGGAAATCGAGCGCGTCACCCAGCGTGTAACCTTCCATTAGGTTCGCTTTAATGGTCACCGATTTCTGCTTGTTGTAGTGCGACAAACGAATCGATGAAGCCACTTCTTCAATGTGCGTCAGCGTATCAAGTGTAACCAGCTCACCAGACTGAGTTCGCATGTAGATTTGGCTTAGATCGTTCGCGTTGTTGAAGCTGTTTTCATCACCACGCAGATACACGTCGTACTCTTCACCACGGTCAACGAAGGTCGTTTCACTGCGGCCGCCAAGCATGATTTCTAACGTATCTGAAATGTCTGAAACGCTAACACCTAGCTCTGCTGCACGCTGCTTATCTACGGTTACCAATAGCTCTGGTGTTTTCTCAGAGTAATCGATGTCCGCGCCTTCCATCATTGGAGAATCTTCAGCCGCTTGCTTTAAGAGCTCTGCCCACTTCTGAAGTTCAGAGTAATCAGAACCGCCAAGTACGAATTGAACAGGCTCACTTGAACCACCTTTGAAGCCCGGCATGAACGGGAATACACGCACATCTGGAATGCCGTTCAACGATTTACGAACTTCGTTCAACGCTTCTTGTGCGGTAACGTCACGCTCATCCCAGTCTTCTAGGATCATGATTACGAAGCCCGTTTGGTCACCCGCATTACCACCAAACGCTGGTGATTGAATACTGAATGACTTCAAGAAGCCCTGACCAAGCAATGGCATTAAGCGTTCTTCAACGATGTCCATGTTGGCAGACATACGGTTGTAACTGGTTGCATCGGCACCACGAACAAACGCAAATATAACACCACGGTCTTCTTGTGGCGTCAGTTGCGACGGCACTTGTTGCATCAAGCCATAACTACCGCCCATACACGCGATAATGATGATTGGAGCGGCCCAACGCCAGTTAAGAGCACGGCGCAATACCGCGCGGTATCCAGACTCAAGCTTGCCAAATACGCGCTCGACAAACAAATTGAAACGGTTTGGTTTAACGTTCGCTTTAAGGATCTTACTGCCTAGCACTGGCGTTAGCGTTAATGCGACTAGCGACGAGAAGATCACCGACATCGCAAGCAATACAGAAAACTCGGTAAACAATAGGCCAACCATGCCGTCCATGAACGAGATTGGTAGGAATACCATTACCAATACAAGCGTTGTTGCGATTACCGCGAAGCCTACTTCACGAGTACCTTTATAGGCCGCAAGCAGTGGTGACTCACCACGTTCGATATGGTGGAAAATGTTCTCAACCACCACGATCGCATCATCGACCACCAAACCAATCGACAGGATAAGTGCCATCAGGGTAATCAGGTTGATGGAGAAACCGAAGTAGTACGCGGCAATAAACGACGAGATCAGAGATACAGGTACGGTTACCGCTGGAATAAGTGTTGCACGTGCTTGACCAATAAAGATGTAAAGCACAAGGATAACCAAGCCGCCCGTGATAAAGAGTGTGCTGTATACCTCTGAGATTGAACGGTCAATAAAGACTGTTGAGTCATAATCGACAGCTAAACGAGTACCGTCTGGCAAGAACTTTTGAATTGCTTCGACTTCTTTATGGACTAAGTCAGCCACCTCAAGTGGGTTCGCATCTGACTGAGGCACGATACCCATACTTACGTTAACAACGCCGTCACTCTTAAAGGTCGAGTTCTCGTTTTCTGCGCCAATGTAAACATCCGCTACGTCTTTCAAGTAGATAGGTGTGTTATCAGAGGCACGTTTAACGACTAGGTATTCGAAATCTTCAGCTTCAGTGTAAGAACGAGCAGTACGAACCGACATCACAATCGCATCGTTACGTACTTCACCACCCGGGCTTTCAATGTTCTCACTGTTCAACGCAGATGTGATGTCGGAGGTAGTAACACCACGACCCGCCATCTGCGCAGGTTTCAGCTTGACGTACATTACTTTGTACAAGCCACCTGAGATATCCACCGAGCTCACGCCAGAAATCAAACTAAAGCGGTCAATCAACACACGTTCGGTGTAGTCGGTTAACTGCGTTCGGTCCATCTCTGTCGAACTTAAGTTGATGTAGACCGAAGCTTCACCACTACCATTGTTCTTATAAACAATTGGGTCGTCGGCTTCATCGGGCAATGAACGCTGCGCACGAGCTACAGCATCACGAACATCACTCACACCGGTATTGAGGTCGTAACCAAGCTCAAAAGTAATCGTGATACGCGACATACCGTTACGCGTTGTGGATTCGATCTCATCGATACCACTGATGCCGGATAACTGGTCTTCAAGGTTGGAGGTTATTTGGCTTTCAATGATGGTGGCAGACGCACCCTCATAACGAGTACTGATCGATACTACCGGGCTTTCAATATCTGGCATCTCACGAACCGCGAGCTTATTGAAAGAGACAATACCAAACACAACCAATAGTAGGCTCAATACGACGGCCGCTACTGGTCTCTTTACAGAAACATCAGATAACAACATTAGTTAGCGCCTTCTTGTGCTTTTTTATCACTTGCTGCATCAGCTGGGCGATTAACGGCAAGCTCTTGAACCAAGACGCCGTCACGCATGTTCACGATACCTTGCACCACGATCTTCTGGCCAATTTCGATGCCTTTGTCGATCACGACTTCGTTATCGATACGTGCCCCAAGGAAAACTTCTGTACGAGTTGCTTTATTATCTTCGTCGATAACATAAACGAAACGCTTCGTACCTGAATACTCAAGCGCTTGAACTGGAATGATTGGCGCTTCCACTGGTGGGAAGTCCATATCCGCCGCCACTAACATACCTGGCTTTAGATAATCATTATTGTTGTCGAAGTGGATTCGAACTCGAAGGTTCAAGGTTTCAGCGTTAATACGAGAATCAATGCCTACTACAGTACCAGTGAACTGAGTGTCGCCCCATGCGCTAGTGCGAGCCGTTACTTTCATACCTCTAGACAGTTTAGAAAGGTAGCGCTCCGGGATCTGCAGATCTAATTGCATTACCGATAGGTCATCTAAGGTCACGAGTTCAGTACCTGCTGTCACCATTTTACCGCGGCTAAAGTCGATAAAACCAACAGTGCCCGAGAATGGCGCGCTGATGTGAAGATCTTTCAGATTGGCATTTGCAGCAGCTAAACGAGCGTTGGCAATCTCTACGTTCGTTTTCTGAGCGTCAATTTCAGTTTGCGTGATCGCGTTACGTTTCACTAGGCGTTGAAATTCCGCTAGCTTACGTTGCTCGTCTTTTAGATAAGCTTGCGCTTCTGCAACTGCCGCTTTTGCTTTGTCATCGTCGAGTTGAACCAACATCTGCCCTTTAGTGACATCTTGATTGGCTTTAATGTTGATAGAGTCCACTCTGCCAGCCACTTCAGAAGTGATCATTACCGATTGCTCGGCTTCTAGCTTACCGACCAACGAAAGAGATTGGCTAACTTGGTGAATATCAACCTGCTCAGTAACAACAGTGACAGTGCTAGGGCCCATACGTTTAGCAAGTGCGGCTGGAGACGCCAAAAGAATAGACAAGCTAAGCAGGGTTAAAACAGATTTATTTTTCATAATTATGGTCTGCAAGTAAGTTTTATAGCAATCACAGTGAGTAAGTGGTCAGAAATAGCGTAGAAAAATGGCTTGAGAACCAGGCTGATCTTTTCAACAGGATAGCTTCGATAAGTAGTTATCCTACAATCAAAAATCCTAACGCAGCTTTCGAGCATTTTAATAAGCTAGAACGACAAGTTACTTACTACGATTGGTATTATTCTCTATAAATGAAATTAACCGTATTCTATCAACTGATGAATGCTGTAACGTCAAGAAGTGTAAATCTAGATTAAATTCCATTTACGTTTCTTGGCGAATTGCACAAACCAAACACAATGTAGAAAGCGAGTTACCTCAAGGTGTTACCTATCACTACGTAAACCTTAGTACAGATGTTCACTTCCCGAGCAATATGCGTACTTTTCGCCATCTTTGCCCAAAAAGGCAGCATTCAACACAAAACCATAAGAAAAACTCTTTACAGGTTTAACGTGTTTGCTATGATGCGCTCCGCACTTGAGAGATGCGTTGGGAAAAACATCTCTTTAGCCTATCCATTATGAGTTAGGAAAAACACCCTGGAGGGGTTCCCGAGTGGCCAAAGGGAGCAGACTGTAAATCTGCCGGCTCCGCCTTCGATGGTTCGAATCCGTCTCCCTCCACCATATTCTTCTTACCTCTTTTAAGAGTTAAGAGAACAACCT
>NZ_JBFRTU010000083.1:0-57490 GCF_041474275.1 Vibrio sp. 10N.222.52.B7
TAATTATATGAAATATAAAAATGAATGAATCATAAATAAAGTTCAAGAATGAACTTAATATTTCACTGAGAGGTGTCAAATGAACAGCACACTTTTTCTTACAGGCTTCGGCGTGTACGTATTATTTTTAATTTGGTTAGGCTGGTTTGTCTCGCGTAATCAAAAATCTGGCGAAGATTTCTTATTAGGCGGCCGTGGCCTGCCATTATTCTTAGTTCTGGGTACAACCGTCGCGACTATGGTCGGCACGGGCTCAAGTATGGGTGCGGTTGGCTTCGGCTACGCAAATGGTTGGGCGGGTGCTCTGTACGGAATAGGCGGTGCTGTCGGCATCCTATTGCTTGCACTTTGGTTTGCTCCGGTTCGTAAACTGAACTTCATGACCATGAGTGAAGAGCTGGCTTATTACGTTGGCGCTAACCGAATCGTAAAAAACGTGGTTGGCCTACTTATCTTTATCGCGTCAATCGGTTGGTTAGGTGCGCACATTCTAGGTGGCGGCATGTACCTAGCGTGGATTGCAGACATCGACCTTAACCTTGCGAAAATTATTATTGCTGCAGCTTTCACTATCTACGTTGTTATCGGTGGTTACACAGCAGTTGTATGGACCGATACGATTCAAGCAATCATCCTTTTTGCTGGCTTCATCCTAATGGCGGTAATGTCTGTTGATCACATTGGTGGCATGGACAACCTTTACGCTGCGATGGACCCTGCTGCTACAAGCTTTTTAGCAATCGATAAACTGGGCATTCTGCCTGCTGTTTCTCTGGCTGTGGTTATCGGTGTGGGCGTACTTGCAACACCTTCATTCCGCCAGCGTATCTACTCTGGTAAAGATGTTTCAACTATCCGTCGCTCTTTCGTGGCTTCTGGTGTGTTGTACCTTTTCTTCTCTATTATTCCAGCAATCATAGGTATGGCGGCACACGCTATTGACCCAACGCTGGATAACCCGAACTTCTCGTTCCCTTACATTGCAGCGACGGTACTACCTGTTGGCGTAGGCATGATTGTTCTTATCGCAGGTCTATCAGCAACCATGTCGAGTGCAAGCTCAGATGCGATTGCCGGTGTATCTATCCTACTGCGTGACGTGTACGTGATGTTCACAGGCCGCGTACCAAACAAAGAATCAATGTTGAACTACTCTCGTCTAGCTTTGGTTGTGGTGATTGGCTTCGCACTACTGTTCGCACTGACGTCAAACGACATCATTGGCTACATCACTAAGATGATTTCAACGGTTATGTCGGGCATGTTTGTGTGCGGTATGTTGGGTAAATTCTGGAAACGCTACAACTGGCAAGGTGCGCTTGCAACACTAGCGGGTGCTTCTGTAGCTTCATTCGTAGTAATGTTAAACGCTGACTACACAGCCTTCTGGGGCAACCCAGTTATCCCATCATGTCTGTTTGCTCTAACGGCAGGTGTGGTTGTGAGCCTAGTGACTCCGGCTAACCAAGTAACACCTGAAATGGCAAAAGCGATTCTTGATGACGAGCGTGCTCTGATGGAGATGGAAATGTCTGAGACTGGCGTACTTGAAGAAGAAGCGGCACC
The DNA here is from genome assembly GCF_041474275.1 of Vibrio sp. 10N.222.52.B7. Taxonomy (NCBI): domain Bacteria; kingdom Pseudomonadati; phylum Pseudomonadota; class Gammaproteobacteria; order Vibrionales; family Vibrionaceae; genus Vibrio; species Vibrio sp. 10N.222.52.B7. The sequence continues at coordinate 1,567 of NZ_JBFRTU010000083.1, forward strand.
TCAACGTCCTGCAAATCAAACAAGCTAAACCTAGTCTCCACAACTGGTTTGCTTAATTCAGGTCCTGCTTAGTGGCAGGGCCTTCTCCCACATATATCTCTCTATTTTAGGATCGGCTATGCCTGCATCTTCTCATTTCAATATTGCTTTCTTCGGCGAATGTATGGTCGAAATAAGCGGCTCTCCATTAACCAAAAAATTTGGCGGTGACACGCTCAATACCGCGCTTTACCTTTCTCGCTTAACCCAACATCAAAACCTGTCTGTTCATTACGCGACTGGTTTGGGTAGCGATGAACTGTCTCAAAACATGATTGATAGCTGGCAACTAGAAGGCATTCAAACCAATTTCGTTGAACGTATTCCAAACAAGTTGCCCGGTTTGTACATGGTAGAAACGGACGAAACGGGTGAGCGACATTTCCACTATTGGCGCAATGACGCGGCAGTAAAATCTTACTTTCAAACTGACGACCTGAATAAGCTTGAAATCGCGCTGACAGAGAAACAAGTCGACGCGGTTTACATCAGCGGTATCAGTATCGCGATTTTAGATGACACCTCACGTGAACGTCTGTTGAAAGCCATTGGTGTGTTCTCAAATCAAGGCGGAAAGCTGATTTTTGATAACAACTATCGCCCGCAACTTTGGACGACTGAACAAGCTCAGCATTGGTACGCCAAGTTACTACCATTGGTCGACATTGCACTGATTACCGAAGACGACGACCTGCTGGTTTGGGGCAATGGCGAGAGCGTTCAACAACGCTGCCTTCGCTTAGGCTGCCAAGAGATCGTCATCAAACGTGGCTGTGAGCCATGCAAGATTGTTCAAGTTGAACAAGGCGATGTTGTTGAGAGTTATGTATCCACGACTCGTGTTTCTAACGTGGTCGACACCTGCGCTGCGGGCGATTCATTCGCTGCGGGTTATTTAGCTGCGCGTCTTACTGGCGAGAGCGCCACCGACGCAGCCGAATTTGGCCACCAACTGGCTTCCATCGTTATTCAATACTCTGGCGCAATAATCCCTATGAGCGCTATGAGCCAACTGATTAAAAAATAAAAAGCGGAACTATTATGTCTCAAGAAATGATCAACACACTTAAGCAGTTCAAAGTTATCCCTGTTATCCAAATCAACAAGGTGGAACATGCGATTCCACTAGCAAAAGTGTTGGTAGAAAACGGCCTGCCAGTAGCAGAAGTGACGTTCCGTACCGAAGCGGCAGCGGATTCGATTCGTGCGATGCGTGATGCCTACCCAGAGATGTGTATCGGTGCAGGTACAGTACTCACACCTGCGCAGATCGACCTTGCGAAAGAGGCGGGCAGCGAATTCATCGTAGCACCGGGCCTGAATCCAAACACAGTAAAACGCTGCCAAGAGATCGGCATGCCAATCGTTCCGGGCGTAAACAACCCAAGCCAAGTAGAGCAAGCGCTAGAGCTTGGTCTTAACTTCTTGAAGTTTTTCCCAGCAGAAGCGTTTGGCGGCATCAACATGGTGAAATCTTTGCTAGCGCCTTACGTTGATGTGTCACTAATGCCAACGGGCGGTATCGGCAAACACAACGTGAATGATTACTTAGCCGTTGATCGCGTCGTATGTTGCGGTGGCACGTGGATGGTTTCTCCAAAGATGATCGAGAACGAACAGTGGGATGAGATCGCGGTGTTGGTTCGTGAAGCGGTTGAGTTGGTTAGCTAATCATAAGTTTGTGAGCTCATTCGTTTTTCACAGACGATAGGCTTTGAGCTCACGATAAACAACAGTAGTGGCTGAAGGTTCTGTTTTGTGAATCGCCTCCGATAAACAAAACAGAACGCCCGTTATATAGGAAAACTAATAATGAAAAAAACTATATTATCCCTATTGATTTCAGGTTCAGTAGTGTCTCCAATGGCGTTAGCAATGGCTCCAAATACCGATCTAAATTTAATGCCGTACCCACAAACGGTCGAGCTGAAAGCTGGACAGGTTAAGGTCGACGGTAACTTCAAGGTTTACATCAAAGGCTTTAACTCTGACCGTGTTGAATACACGGCGAAACGCTTTATTGACCGTCTTGAGCGCCAAACTGGCGTGCCGATCCTGAACTGGCAGGTTGAGAGCGCCGACCAAGCGAACCTGATTATTGATATCGACGCGGCGCCAAAATCTGAAGTACAAAACATTGATTCTGTGGAGTCCTACAAAATTACGACTCAGGGCGAACAAATCACGCTGAGCTCTCCAAGCCCATACGGCACAATTCACGGCATCGAAACCCTTTTACAGCTCGTTGAAACCACAGCGACTGGCTACCACATTCCTGCTGTCACGATTGTCGATGAGCCTCGCTTCCGCTGGCGTGGTGTCTCTTACGATACCTCTCGTCACTTTATCGAATTCGATGTGCTGATTCGTCAGTTAGATGCGATGGCATCGGCGAAGATGAACGTTTTCCATTGGCACTTCTGGGACGACCAAGGTATTCGCATTCAAACCGAATCATGGCCACGTTTGTGGTCTGAAACCGCTGATGGTAACTACTACACCAAAGACCAAGTCCGTTACTTAGTGGAATACGCGCGTAATCTTGGTATTCGTGTGATTCCAGAGGTGTCTCTTCCGGGTCACTCTTCTGCGGTTGCTTATGCTTACCCGCGCCTGATGTCGGGTGGTGAAGGTCAAAGCTATGAGCAAGAGCGTGGTTGGGGCGTGTTTGAACCATTAATGGACCCATTGAATCCAGAGCTCTATGAAATGCTGGGCGACGTATTTGATGAAGTGACCGAGCTGTTCCCAGACGAGTATTTCCACATCGGCGGCGATGAGCCGAACTATGCGCAGTGGAAAAACAGCGAAAAGCACCAACAGTTCATTGAAGAGAATAATATCGATGGTGAGCGTGGCCTGCAGTCTTACCTCAATGTAAAAGTTGAGAAGATGCTCGAAGAGCGCGGTAAGAAGATGACGGGTTGGGATGAGATCTGGCATAAAGATCTGCCAACTTCTATCGTGATTCAAAGCTGGCAAGGGCACGATAGTATCGGTCGTGCAGCGAAAGAGGGCTACCCAGGTATTCTTTCTACGGGTTACTACCTAGATCAACCTCAGCCAACTAGTTACCATTATCGCAACGATCCAATGCCAAGCGGCATCACGGTTGACGATAAGCTGCACAGTGGCGAAAAATTCGTGACTTACCAATGGCAGAAACCTCGTTCTAAAGGCAGCCCACGTAAGGGAACACTGACCATGATTGAAGCAAAAGACGGCACGTTCCGCGCATTCAGTGATTACAACGGCAAGTCTCGTGAAGAGATCTACATCCTTGATTACGTGCCGGGCAAAACCTTTGTCGGCCACTTCGATAACTTCATGTCGTACACCGAATTCAACCTGAACTTGAATCCAAATGGGTTTGCGGAAGGCAGCTATCAGTTAATTGGTAACGTGCGCTGGCCAACCACAGGCGAAGTGATTGCGAGCAGCGATGTAGAAGGCAGCGTGATCCCTGAGCCAAACGGAGGCTACCCCGCGGAGCTAACCGACAAAGAAAAAGAGCTGATTTTAGGCGGCGAGATCACCATGTGGCTAGAAAACAAAGACAGCCTCACGGTCGAAAACTACCTATGGCCTCGCAGTTATGCAATTGCAGAACGTTTCTGGTCGGATGCAGAACTGACAGACGAACGCAGTATGTATAAGCGCATGAAAGCAATGGATACATGGTCGGAAGTATCGGTAGGGCTACGTCATCACGCAGATGCTGATATGTTGTTGAAGCGCATTGCCAAAGGCCAAGATATTCACGACCTGCGCGTGCTAGCGAAATACACCGAACCGGCTCAATACTATGCTCGCAACTGGGAAAAGTGGAACTCCACTGAACCTAAGGGCACCTTGTACAGCCAATACGAGCGCCTAAATCGCTTCGTGGATGCTTTGCCAGTAGAAAGCTACGCGGTGTATGAGATGCAAGACTTGGTCAATGAAGTGGCGACAGGCAATCAGCAGGCGCTAGAGCAACTTGCAGAGCATTATCAGCAAGCAAAATCAGCTGCACTAGCGGCGGAAACTGTCTTCGCTGGTAACGTGTCTTCGGTAGAGACTGTGGTGGTTGCAGAGAAAACCGTTGAAGTTGCAGATTTAGCATTAACTTTGATTGCTAAAGCGCAAGCTGGCGAGAAGGTAAGAGAAGCTGACGTGAATGCCTACCAAGCGATACTGTCTGATTCAGCGAAAATCTACGATGAATCGATCATCGCGATTGTGCGCCCAACAGAACTGTTGTTGAAGCAGTTAGCTGAGTAAGTCGCGAACTGATTAACTGATAAGTCATACGCTAATAAGTGAATCAAAACCGCCCTCTGTGGGCGGTTTTTTAGTTCTGTCTTCTTTATGTGGTGCGATTTAATGCTTTTTGTTAGTAACTACTCACTATCTATATTCTTCAGCGTTAATGTGAATGTCATGCCTTGGTCTGGGTTGTTCTTTGCTATCAAGGTGCCTTGCATATCCCGTACATTGTTGGCTGTAATAGCTAACCCCAGCCCCAAACCTTCGCCCATTTTTTTGTTGGTATGAAACGGTTCGAAAATGGTTTCGAGTTGGTCTTCTGATACACCGCAGCCATTGTCTTGCACCTTGATGATCACACGTTGTTGATCGGTATGTGCACTGATAACAATGGTCGCGGGTGTTTGATTCTGAGTAGCATCGATGGCGTTTCTAAGCAGGTTACCAAGCACTTGGCGAAGTCGTGCTTCTTCTCCCATTACCATCGAAATATTGGAAGCGATACGCACACGAATATCGACGCTGTCTAGCTCGGTTTGATGAATACGCAGGGTTTCTTGCAGTGCGTCTGTTAGGGAAACGGGATAAGGTTTCTCAAGCCTTTGAAAGGCGAATGACTTCAGCTGGCTAGTCATGTTAGCCATTCGGTCGATTAGGCTCATCACCAGATCCATGTTCGCTTTCAGTATCTTAGTCTCGCCTCTTTCCATCAGCAACTGGTTACTCGAAAGTAGGGTTTTTAGGCCAGTAAGCGGCTGATTGAGTTCATGAGTAATCGCACTCGACATCCGCCCTAGTGCAGCCAGTTTGCTAGATTCGACAAGTTCTTGCTGCGCATCTTTTAGATCTTGAGTTCGCTCTTCGACCCGCAGTTGTAGCGTTTTATTGGCGTTTTGCACTGCAATTTCTGCTTTTTTACGCTTACTAATATCGATCACGGTACACAGGTAGTAAGTCGTCGCATGCCAAGGAAAGGCGCTAATAGAGAATAAAACAGGGAAGTAGCTGCCATCGCTGCGTCTTGCCATGGTTTCGACGCTAGTTATCTCGGCCAGCTCTTGATGCTGCTCTAAGTTTTTGAGCAGTTGCAAGGTGGTTGAATTCGGGTTACCTGCCTCAAATAACTGCCACGCCTTGATGTTATTGATCATTGAATCAGATAGTGAAAAGTAGTTCTTCGCCATCAGGTTGATATCGTGAATGCGTCCGTGTTTATCGATCAGTATTAACCCAACATGGGTTTTATTGATCATCCCAGACAGTCGTTTCTCAGACTCTTCGATAAGCTTTTGGATTCTCAGATTGCTGAGCTTTTTCTGGCGTCTTTGGTAAAGAATAACCAACAGTAACAGAATGAAAAGACAGCCAACCGCCACACTCCAGCTGATCCAGTTCGTGGTCTGGTTGAGGCTGGTTAATGGCGTTAGGTAGGTTAAACGCCAATTCAGATCGTCTAACTTGATGGACTGAATTAGGTAATCTTTATCTAGCAATCGCCACACGCGAATATGGGTTTGGTCATACAGCTCACGTTTTGTCGCTGTGGGCTGAGAATTGAAGGTGTCATTGAACCAATCGGCACTCAACCTGTTGTCACTGGAGAGAAAGAACTGATCGCGAGGGTTCTGAAACAGTATCGCCTCACCATCGGCAAACCATTGATCGGTTAACAATGACAAATCGATTTGCACCGCGACAATGCCAACCACATCAGAGGCTCGATATACGGGTGCCGCTATGAAGTAATCGGGTGTCACGCCTTTGTTTTTTGTCACCACTGAAATCGCACCACCTTGTTGGTGGATCTTCGAAACAATTGTACTGGCGTTCTTATTGCTCAGTTTGCTTCTTTCAACACTCGATACCAACAAGTCCCCTTCGCCAGAAAGCAGATACCAGCCCTTGGTGTTGGCGGCTTTATCCAATTGAATTAGCTGCTTCTTAATGCGTTTTTCTAGGCGGGCTTCACCATCAATGAAGCGCACACTGGTTTCATCATTGGTTACTAGGTAGGGCAGATAATAGAAACGCTTAAGGGTTCGCCTTGCTTCGGCAATGTAGCCAAGGAAGCGCTGTTCGGCATAGCGTTGGGCTTGTTCAAGCTTCCACTGGCTGATGCCATTCTTGGTGGTGACCTGCACCAAACCAATCAATAAACAGGTACACAGGAATAACCAATATCGATTGTTATTCATCATTTCTGATCAAATCCCTTTAAAATTAGTGGCTTGCCTCTTTGAGCTAGTGGTTTGACAAGGTTTTATGTTTGCTTTTTAAGCGAATGGAGAGTGAGACAAATCGAAGCTAACAAACATTATTAAACTGTTAAAGGAGTGTTATTCAAAGTGGGAGCTAGCTCCTTTTCGTCTGAGGTTTTTTTACATACCGTGGACGATATTAATCAGATGTAGAGTGGCGGAACCAAACTATGCAGCGTATTGCTTTAATTGAAGATGACGCGATTGTGCGTCAAGCAACCAGCCAATGGTTGCAGCTGGCGGGCTTCGATGTCACCGCATTTGAAGTAGGACAAGATGCGTTAAACGCCGTAGAGCAGGGTGATTTTCAAACCATTATCACCGATGTTCGTTTACCTGATATTGATGGTGTTGATCTGCTAGGGCGTTTCAAAGGTCTTGTGCCAGATGTGCCTGTTATTTTGATTACTGGGCATGGTGATGTCGATATGGCGGTGAAAGCCTTACAGCAAGGTGCCTATGACTTCATTGAGAAGCCATTCGACCCAGAGCGTCTGTCTCAAACGGTATCGGAAGCGGTAGATAAACATCAAAGTGGCCAAGACAGAAACAGTCGTCAGAACTATCTGGATAACCTTAAGGGCATTGAACAGGTGCTGATCGGTCGCAGTAAAGTGATGTGTGAACTGCGCGAGCAAATCCAGAAAGTCGCTTCCATAGACACCAACGTGATCATCTATGGTGAAACGGGTTGTGGTAAAGAGCTGGTCGCCTCTTGCTTACATGAATTCAGCCAACGTAAAACCCATCCGTTTGTTCCGCTCAACTGTGGCGCAATCCCAGAAAATCTCTTTGAAAGCGAGCTGTTTGGACACGAAGCCGGAGCGTTTACTGGTGCGGCCAAACGACGCATTGGTAAGCTGGAATTTGCCGACAAAGGCACAGTGTTCCTTGATGAAATAGAGAGTATGCCGCTGTCGATGCAGGTAAAAGTGCTGCGCACCTTGCAAGATAATGTCGTCGAACGCGTGGGGGGGAATCAGCAACAACATGTTGATCTACGAGTGGTCTCTGCCTCGAAAAGCGATCTACTGAATCACCCCGACTTTCGCCAAGATCTATTCTATCGTTTGAATGTTGCCCAGCTGCATTTGCCTCCACTCAGTGAGCGTGAAGAAGATGCCTTACTTTTGTTTGAACACTTCACCCAAGAAGCCAATTCCGAAACACGTATAGCCAGTGAGGCTGATCGCTATGCACTGCTCTCGTATGCGTGGCCGGGCAATGTGCGTGAACTGCGTAATGTTGCGATTCGTTTTGCATTGGATGAAAGCTTGACCGTTGGGGATATTTTGGCGTGTCGTCCCAATTCTGTCACAGAGTCCACAACGGCGGGCATCCCTTTGGCGGTTCAAGTACAGAGCTTTGAAAGGAAAGTGATTCATGATGCCTTAGTTCGTTATAAAGGGCGTATCAATGACGTGATGCAAGATTTGGATTTACCTCGTCGAACATTGAACCAAAAGATGGTGCGTTATGGGTTAAATCGAAGTGACTATGTTGACCCTTAGAGAGCGGCTTCATCGCAGTGCTTGTTGATTTTTAATGAGCAATAAATGGCTCATTGCATATTTATCAATTTACATACATTGATCACACAACTGCAACATGGTGTGACTTGCTTCCCGATCTACAGGTGTTAATTCCGGTAGCCGATAAGCCAAAAATGGCTTACTTAATAACAGGGGAATAAGCAAAAAACGGCTTATTTTGAATAGGTTTTAAAATAAAAGTAAATTAAAACAAATAGTTAAAAACTGGCATTACGCTTGCTATCTATTGTTGTTAACAAAAATATAACGTGAATAACCCTACATGGAGAGTAACAATGAAATACAACAAGCTGGTTAAAACTTTAGCGCTAGCAATGGCTTCTCTTGGCCTTATCAGTAATGCGTCAGCTGAAGAAGATCGCAGCTATATTTTAGCGACGGCTTCAACGGGTGGTACCTATTATCCAGTGGGTGTGGCCTTAGCGACATTGAGTAAAGTTAAGCTTGCGCCTAAGCAGCATTTTTCTTTAGCGGCTATCAGCTCTGCGGGCTCGGGTGAGAACGTAAAGTTGTTGAACGAGAACGAAGCTCAGTTCGCTATTCTACAAGGTTTGTATGGTGCTTGGGCTTGGCAGGGTTTAGGGCCATATGAGAAATCTGGCAGACAAACTCAACTGCGTTCAGTTTCCATGTTATGGCAAAACGTAGAACACTTTATTGTGCGTTCAGATCTAGCAAAAACAGGTACGGTAAGCGATCTAGAGAACCTAAACGGTAAGAAATTCTCTATCGGTAAGAAGAACTCTGGGACTGAAAACTCAGGTCGTCAAATCATGCAAGGCTTATCCGTGGACCCAGAACAATTTAAACTCGCCTTTATGGGTTATGGTGGCAGTGCGAGCGCATTACAAAATGGCACAATTGATGGTATGAACACGCCTGCTGGTGTTCCTGTTGGTGCGGTGACGCAAGCCTTTGCAGCACTGGGTGAAGATATTCAAATCTTGTCGTTTACCGATGCACAAATCAAACAAGCGAATGGTGATTACAATATTTGGACCAAGTATGAGATCCCAGCAAACACTTATCCAGGTGTCGATAAACCAATTACTACGATTGCCCAACCTAACTTCCTAGCGGTTCGTGAAGACATTTCTGAAGAAGATGTGTATCAACTGACCAAAGCTATCTATGAAAACCTACCTTTCCTACAAGGTATCCACAAAGCAACCAAAGCAATGGCACTTGAGAAAGGGATCGCAGGCCTTCCTGTTCCGCTTCACCCAGGTGCTGCTCGTTACTATAAAGAAGTGGGTATAGAAATCCCTTCTGAGTTGATCGTCGACTAACCCTTTGTCTTCGATTAGCCATTTATCTTTAACTCGCTATTTGGCGTGAACTGAATATTCGCGTTAATTAATTGCTTGGTGCGTTTTCATATGTTTCGGTTGCTTTGTTTGATTTGACCGTCTCCGATTCGTTCGATTATTTGAAGTGAAAACGCACCACCCTACTTTATGGATTTTCTCTGCGCGTTTGGCTGTGGAGAGCAGGAGTTTTCTATGAGCGATTCGCTGCAGCAGGAACTGAAAAAATTCGAATTGCCTACCCGAACAGATTTCCCTTGGGTAGGCAAAGCAATAACGACAATGGGAGTGATACTCTCCCTCCTACATATTTGGTTTAATACCTTATCTACCTTGCCAGAGCTTTGGATTTCGGCGACGCATTTCGCTGGTTTCGCAATCATTTGCGCGCTTTGGTATCCCGCTCATATCTCACTGAAAAAGAGCAAGATAGCTCTGGCGGTCGATATCGGAATTGCCTTGGCGGCTCTGGCTTGTCTTATCTACATCCCCTTTGCAGAAGATGCGTTGTATGACCGAGGCGTAAAATTTATCGCCAGTGATTGGTTTTTCTCTATCTTGGCGATTGCCATCGTCATTGAGCTGATTAGACGCACTATGGGCTGGTTCATTCCAGTGCTTATCTTAGTGTGTTTAAGTTATGTAGTGCTTTGGGGACAATGGACCAGCGGTATTTTTCATTTTCCGGGTTTAAGCCTTGAGACGTTACTTTATCGAAGCTTTTATTCATCAGAAGGGATGTTTGGTTCGATCTCAAGAATCAGTTGGACCTTCGTGTTCATGTTCATCCTGTTTGGCGCATTCTTAGTGCGTTCGGGTGTCGGTGATTACATCATTGATGTGTCTCGCGCAGCGGCAGGCAAAGTGATTGGTGGCCCCGGCTTCATCGCCGTGATTGGCTCCGGCTTGATGGGCTCAGTCTCCGGGTCGAGCGTAGCAAACACAGTATCGACTGGCGTGATCAGTATTCCCTTGATGCAAAAGGCAGGTTTCCCTTCGCGCTTCGCGGCAGGTGTTGAAGCGGCTGCATCTACTGGCGGGCAGCTGATGCCACCTGTGATGGGTGCGGGCGCGTTCATCATGGCCTCTTACACGCAAATTCCTTATGTCGATATTATTGCGGTTTCCTTCGTTCCTGCGCTTATCTACTTTTTGTCTGTGGCATTCTTCGTGCGCATCGAAGCAAAACGCAGTGGTGTGCAAAAGGTGACTTCTGGCTGTGAGCCTCTATTGAAAGTATTGCTGTCGGGTTGGCACAACCTGATCCCATTAGCGGTGTTAGTGACTCTGTTGGTGAAGGGCTTTACGCCGACTTACGCTGCGGGCATCTCGATTCTGTCTGTCGTGGTGGCTTCATGGTTCTCTAAAAATCACAAAATGGGTCCAAAGGCGATCATCGAAGCGCTTTCTCAAGGCGCAAAAAACATGGCGACCACGGCTGTGTTGCTAGTGGGCATTGGTCTGGTGATCAACGTGATCAGCACGACTGGTATTGGTAACACCTTCTCGTTGATGATCAACAGCTGGGCGAACGGCGATTTGTTGGTGATGATCGCCTTAATTGCACTGGCGTCTTTGATTCTGGGCATGGGGTTACCAGTAACCGCGGCTTATATCGTGTTGGGTACTCTGTCTGCACCAGCTTTGTATAAACTGATTGCTGAAAGTCAGTTGCTCGACCTGTTGGTTTCGGGACAGTTACCGGAACAGGCGAAAGCTATCTTCATGTTGGCTGCGCCAGATAAGCTTGATTTGCTGAACGCGCCAATGGCACTTGAAACAGCCAAAGAGATGATTGCGTTAGTCCCTGCTGATTTTGTGGAAACTCTGCTTGAACAGAGCCTTGGCTTAGAAGCGATCAGCCTTGCACTGCTTTCTGCCCACTTGATCATTTTCTGGCTATCGCAAGACAGCAACGTGACTCCGCCTGTTTGTTTAACTGCATTTGCGGCTGCAACCATTGCTAAAACACCCCCGATGAGAACGGGATTAATGGCATGGAAGATAGCCAAAGGCTTGTATTTAGTACCATTGTTGATTGCCTACACTAACTTGGTAAGTTGGGATGTGATCTCCGTGTTAGTCACGGGTGGCTTTGCTGTTATTGGTACTTACGCGTTTATCGCGGCGATTGAAGGTTATCTAGAGAGCGAAGTTAATATTATTACTCGAGTAGCGTTGGTTGCGGTAGGTATAGCTCTAGTATGGCCTGATGTTTCAGTCGTGATCCGTTTGGTATGTGTTGCCATTTTTGTTGGCATCTTTATCTACAGCGGTCGTAAATACGATGCTAATCAAGTGAAAATGGAATCAGAAAGTGAGGAAAAAAAGTTACCTCAAACCGGGTCTAACACTGTCGCGTCTTCCCTATAATTAAAAGGATTGAATGTAGGAATATTATGAACTCAATATACGACTATATTATCGTTGGTGGCGGCATTGTTGGCGTGTCGACGGCTTGGCAATTACAGCAAGCTCACCCTGATAAAAGTATCCTTTTAGTCGAGAAGGAACGTGGTTTCGCGCAGCACCAAACTGGCCATAATAGCGGGGTGATTCATGCTGGTGTTTACTACGCTCCGGGCAGTTTAAAGGCGGATTTTTGTAAACGCGGCGTAGAGCGCACCATCGCCTTTTGCAGCCAACACGATATCCCTGTCGAAAACTGTGGCAAGCTGTTGGTCGCGACCAATGAGCAGGAAGTGGAGCGCATGAACGCGCTCTATCAACGTTGTCATGATAATGACATTGATGTCGATTTGTTGGACCAAGCGCAGCTCAAACTAGCCGAGCCAAACATCACTGGCTTGGGCGCGATTTATGTCAAAACCACCAGTATTGTCGACTACAAAAAAGTCACCGAAGTGATGGCTCAAGAGTTTGTTGAGGCGGGTGGCAAACTTAGCCTTGGTACTGAAGTGATCTTGGCCGATGAGCAAGAAGATGAGGTGCAGTTAACGTGCAAAGTAGATGGTCAGACTCTTCAACTGAACAGTCGATTCTTGATCACGTGTTCTGGCTTGATGGCCGATAGAATGACCAAGATGTTAGACATCGAAACCGACTTCCAAATCGTGCCTTATCGCGGTGAGTATTATCAGTTAGACGCTAAGCACAACCAAGTGGTGAATCATCTTATCTATCCGATCCCTGACCCAGAACTGCCTTTCTTGGGCGTGCATTTAACACGCATGATTGATGGCTCCGTAACAGTAGGGCCAAATGCAGTTCAAGGCTGGAAGCGAGAAGGTTATGGCAAGCTTAACTTTAGCTTCAAGGACACTTGGCAGATGCTGAGCTTTGCGGGTTTTTGGAAAGTGACTGCGAATCACTTGAAAACGGGTTTGGTCGAGTTTAAGAACTCGTGGTGGAAACCGGGATATCTAAAGCTAGTGAACAAATACTGCCCGAGTATTACGGTTGATGATTTTAAGCCTTATCCTGCTGGGATTCGTGCTCAAGCGGTACTGAAGGATGGCACCTTGGTCCATGATTTCCTGTTTGCCGAAAGCCCAAGAAGCTTACATGTATGTAACGCGCCATCACCGGCTGCGACCTCTGCAATGCCGATTGGTGAGTACATCTGTGGCAAGGTAATGAAAAATACGGCTTGATGATAACGGAAGATCATTGATCGAATATTTCTCCTAAGATAATAAAAAATCCGCGCGCTCAATTCTATTTAGGATCGAACTCGCGGATTTTTAGTTTTGCCGTGTTTGCTCGGATTAATTGTTAGTAAATAACCAACCTTACAGCCAATCCGGCACAAAGTTAGCGACGATGGTGACATCGTTAAAGTTACGGTAGCCGCGCACCATGATGTTGAATTCCCCCGCAGGCATGTCTAATACACACTGTTCGTTGCTGCTGTTCTGGTATGGACGGCAATCGTAGCTCGCTTTCGATACGTTGCCGTTGTGTTTCACGTAAAGGTCGGCATCGCCACTTCGAGGGCCGGTTAACGTTACTGTTAACTGACCTGCACTTTGAGTCGTAAATGTGAAGAACTGCTCTTCACCATATCCTGCAGTAAGTCCTTTAACAGGCACGCCATTTTGCAGCTCTTTAGGGCCTGCAACGGGTGAATCAAGGCTGGTTTCGACAAGGTAAGCAATGGCTAGTTTGGCGAACTTGGTCGCGTGTGTCGCCGTAGGATCGGAGTTCTCAAGCGTGTCGTGCTCAGTGTGAATACTTGGGTTGTAATCATTGAACATGCTTTCGAATGGCATGGCAGCTGGGTAGCCAACATTGTGCCAAGAGGCGTGGTCAGAACAGGCATAGCCACAATCATCGAAACCGTAACTGATGTCGCTCGCGTAAGTGTCGATCAGCTCGCTTAAATAGGCGGTGAGGTTGCTGTCGGTGTAGTCTGTGATGAAGGTGATATCGTGCGCTGAACCGTTGTAGTTGGTCATGTCTAATTGCAATACCGATACAACGTTGGCTTGCTCATCTCTTAAAGCGTTGGCGACATCTTGTGAGCCACGTAGCCCTACTTCTTCAGCAGCATAACCATAGAACTTAATGGTTTTGTCTGGTTGAATACCACTGGCGATCATCAGGCGAAGCGACTCTGTTACCGTTGCAATGCCTGACGCATCATCATCGGCTCCTGGTGAGATGGTGCCTTCGCTTGTCCAAGAACCAACCGTTGAATCAAGGTGTCCGCCAACCACGACGATCTCTGCAGGATATTTCGCGCCAAGCAGTGTCACTTCAACAGATTTTTGCGGATATTCAGCATGTGTGATTTGGCGTGCAGACGCATACGGCACATCTTTAATTTCTGTTTCCCAACGCTCTAAAAGCCAATCCGAAGCAGCAACACCAGTAGAAGTAGTATAAAAACGGTTGGTGAAGTTGGTTAGATTTTCGATGGTCGTGACCATGTTGTTCGGCTCGACCTGAGCGAGTAGGTCGTTCACTGTGTCTTGATGGCTGATCACCGGCTTTTCGAAGGTGCTCATTGTCAATGGCATCGCTGCGGCTTTGAGTGCGCTTGCTTTGTCTTCGTGCACCATGTAGCCACCACAACGGTGAGTTTCTTCGTGCATGTGGCTGGAGAGTTTCGCCAGCTCTTTCTGGTTGATTTTCGCGACGATGGAATGGGAATGCTTGTTTCCTGTCACGCCTGGGTAAACCGTTGCGCCATGTTGAGTCATAATATGTTGTGCGTCCGCATCGGTGGTGATCCAAACCTCTTCGTTCGCTGGTGGTGTGATACCTAGGGATGCGTAAGCCGAAGTACTGTTGATTAAGGCTAAAGAGCCTCCGAGCACAGCCAAAGCTAGCATGCTTTTTTGAATAGCCATTTATCGTCCTTTTTATGGTGAGTATTGTTATGTTGATGGGGGTGATTTTTGTGTAATACGTGGATGTTTTTGTGTAGATGTTTCATTCGCTCATTAACCAAGAAGCTAAGAAGCTCAATCGCGAAAAAGGCTCCCATAAGGAGCCCTGAATCTACTTTCGATTATTGAGTTTTAATGAAACGATAATGCTTGGTTTCTGAACAGATATCGCTTGAGGTACACACTTGGTACTCCACATCGACTGTGCCGTTGTGACGGAACTTGTCGACGTATGAGTTGAAGTCTGTTGCACCAACATTCTTGCCATTGCGCTTAATCACAAAGTAGTCGTTGGTCTCGTAATCCCATGCCAGCTTAACGCGAGCTTTGCCATTCGGATTTTTGTTACCAAACTTCAGTTTTAGTGGGAAGCTTTCCGCTGAATCACCTTCAATTGTGATCGACTTGCTGGTTGATGTCGCAACACCTGCATCGTCAGTCACGGTTAGCGTAACCACGTAGTCGCCAGCTTCAGCATAGGTATAACGAGTCACTTCACCTGTTTGCGTGTTGCCATCGCCTAGGTTCCATTGGTAAGAAACAATTTGGCCATCGCTATCCGAACTTGTGCTGCGTAGCTCGACTTCTTTACCGACAATGGTGTGTTCGAAAGAAGAGACGGGCGGCACGTTAGCGCTGCCAGATTCGTACGACGCTTTCAGATTTGCACCTGCATAATCTGAGTAACCCAGAATGTTCACCGTGTAGCGACCGGCTGTTGGGTTTTCAATCACACACACTTCATCGGTTACACTTTCACTCTTACAGATATTCTCTTGAGAGCTTGGCGCATAATCTAGACCGACATACATATCTGGGTCACCAGTAGAGACAGCAAGATCAATTGTTAGCTTGTCTTGGCCTTCTGGTACTTCGATATCGAAGTAAGTTTTTGAGCCGGTTTCACCAGCAACCGCAGCTTCAACACCGTTTTCAAGGCGTTGATATTCCGGTTCTGGTGGAAGTGGTGGTTCGCCACACGGTGATACACCCACTAAGTTAAACGCAGAAACAACATCATCGGCACTGTAGCCAAGGTCGGTTGCTGAGTTTTTCACGCCACAGGCGCCCTGCCAAAAGTCACTGTTTTCAGACCAGTAGATCTGGTTGGCTAGCACGAACAGTTCGAACGCTTTTTTGGTGTCCCAACCTTGTGTGGTTGCAAGATGGTAGAACGCCTTGTTGAACACGCCAGAGCTGTAGTGCACGTTTAAGCCATCGTAGTACTCGGATGCGTTGTTGATTGAAGAGCCATCGCGTGATGGATCGTCCATGTAACGCAGTGCACCTTCGCCTTTAAAGATATTGCGTCCGACCATCCAGTCGTTGGTGCCTTTCATGTAGTATTCAGCCGCTTCACCCGCCATGTCCGAGAATGCTTCGTTCATACCGCCGGATTGGTTTGCGTATATCAAACCTGAGTTTTGCTCAGTGAAACCGTGGCTCACTTCATGGGCTGATACATCTAGGCTAACAAGCGGGTAAAAGAAGCTCTCCCCATCACCAAAGGTCATGGCTCTGCCGTCCCAAAATGCATTCTCGTAGTTTTCACCGTAGTGAACACGCATCATGAGCTTGAAGGAGAGTGGCGCTGTGTCGAACCAGTTTTTATACATATCGAACACGATGTTGCCAAAGTAATGGGCATCGTTGAGTGGTGAGAATGCGCCGTTCACGGCTTTATATTCGTTACGAGGACATTCATAGCTGTAAGTGGTGTCGCCGTCGGTCGCGCCATTAAGGTCAACGGTAACGACATTTTCAGACTCCATTACACACTCTGTGCCCACTTCTTGAACATCAAGGTAGTGGTAGTCGGTGCCGTATTCGTACATGCCGGTTTTTTCGTTGCCGCCAGGGCCAGTACCGATCTGAGCATGGGCAATACCTTCCCAGCGGTCGATGACTTCGCCTGTGTGCGCGTCTAGCATGGTGAACGGTCGAGTCGGCTGTTCACTGCCTTCTACTAGGTAAGAGACAACGTACACTAGTCGTGTTTTATCTCCGCTTTGCTGTCCGATGCCTTGCTTCACAGAGCCTTGATAGATAAATAGCTGATGTTGAACGTTGTCTAGAGATTTGCTGGTTAAGCCTTGAGTCTTTAGATCTTTACTTGCGAGTTCAACCGCTTGAGCGCTGTTGATTGATGGCTTAACAAAAGATCGCTCTAAGGTCGTTGTTTTAAGGTAGCGACCTTGAACGGACTTAAGTGCGCCACCTTGGACACTTTGGGTGGCATTTAGGTAATGTCCCCATACCGGTGTTCCCCAGATGTTCTGCTGGATCTTAACTTTATAGATACCACGCTTTTTCAGGTTTACTTCTTTCACCATCTTGAAGCTAGAGGCGTTACTGACTCCTAACTGAGCGTTTAACCCAGAGAAGCTAGTAAAGTTGATCGGTTGATCGATTTGAACGGATTCACTTGCATGCACTGACAAAGACATAGCACTGGCTATAGCAACGGCAACTAAACGTTTTCTTATTTTCATTGTTGTTTTCTCTTTCCATGTAAAATCCAAGAAAACGTAACAAATTAATCACAGCGAATTTACATCATTCGATCTGATTAATTAGTAGCATGGCAATGATCTCTTTTATTCATGAAACTTATATTTATCGTATTTACAGATAGTTATCATTTCTGTTTATTTTTGAACGCACCTATATGTTTATTTATAAAATCGTGACACTTTTATTAAGTGTTTATTTCTCTTGGAAATTAAGATTTTCGAGTAAATTGATCTGTGCCTCAATTAACGGATTCTGGGTTGATAGAAGGATCAACGATTTGAAAGTGTCACTTTAAACAGAAGGCCATTTAGCGAATTTAGGGGCAATTTTGATAAGAAATCGAAGACTTTTCGGCTTATTTTTCGAATTGTTAGTTAAAAGAGGGAAGGGGAATCGGGCACTTGTTTGGCACAGAGCACAAAATCTGCTGGATGAAAAAAGCCAGCGACGGGTCACTGGCTTAGATTAACTTAGTTTGTGTAGGCTACTGAATATAGGTAGGCAACTGCGACACTTAATTATGGTACGTGGCTAACGTCACTATAGCGAATTACTGCTTTTTACCGCCAACTTGTACGTAGTCGATACCGATAATACGGTTGATGATACCCAGAACAGAGCTCGTATCAGAGTTTGTTGAGCGAATCGTATCAACCGTTGCACCTTCAGGTACTAATTCCATTGCGCGGTCTTGAGTGTTACCTGGCACTTGGAAACCGACAATGTTGAAGCTCTCTGCGTGCGCTGTGTACACTTCTTCGTTGTGGCTGATACCAGAACAACCCGCTAGAGAAACAATGCCTAAAACAACTAATAACTTTTTCATACAAACACCTTAAGAAAGATTGGAATTTAGATTCAATAGGTTCATTGGGAGACAGCATCTCCC
Source organism: Vibrio sp. 10N.222.52.B7 (assembly GCF_041474275.1). Lineage (NCBI taxonomy): Bacteria > Pseudomonadati > Pseudomonadota > Gammaproteobacteria > Vibrionales > Vibrionaceae > Vibrio > Vibrio sp. 10N.222.52.B7. Next base: position 19,729 of record NZ_JBFRTU010000083.1, read on the forward strand.
GACCGATGTTGAACATTATTCCAGAGGTGTTTTGTAGTTACTGTATGGGTTTGTCAGCTGAATCATTACACAGCTGAATGGTAATGGTGAATACCGCACCCTTTAAGGCTTGGCTCTGACCTACCTCCACGGTAGCGCCGTGTTGAGCACAGATCTTCTCGACGATAGATAACCCTAACCCATGGCCGCTCTTAGCTTTATTACGTGCTTTGTCGCCAACATAAAAGGGATCGAACAGATGTGCTCGGTGCTCCTCTGCAACGCCATCACCATCGTCATGTACCGCAATTTTCAGTTGTTCTTGGTGCACGCTTGCTTCTATCGACACTTGCGAGCGTGCGAACTTCATTGCGTTACGCACGAGGTTATCTAGTGCTCGGTTGAGTAGTGTTTCATCCGCAAGTATTGAGCTAGGTTGCGCTGGTAGTGAAAGGTCGATGTTGAGTTGAGTGTCTTTACTCCAACGCGTCATTGCGTGGTCGAGAAAGTCTCGAATCTCTAATGGCTTTTTTAAGTTCTCTAGGTCAGTGCTACCGAGTTTGGCGTAATACAATAGTTCATCGACCATCTTTTCCATCTCTTCCGTGTCTTCGACAATGCTCTCAATCGTGCTCTCTTGCTCTGCGTTTAGTTGGGTGTCTTTCAACATTTCAGCTTGCCACTGAATACGGAATATTGGCGTGCGCAGTTCATGAGCGACAGCATTAGTGAGTGAGCGATTACTTTCAACTAAGCGATGAATTCTGTCGGCCATCAGGTTGAAGGATTTGTTCAGTGAACCAATCGCAACACCGCTTGAAGTCTCGGCTCGTGTGGAGAGATCCCCTTCAGCAAAACGCAGAGTGGCAGCCTCAAGCTTTTTAACTCGGCGGAAGATAATAAATAGATGACATAACCCATATAAGATAAAGCTCGCTAAAAAGAACAACCAAATGAGGTCATCCTCCAACTCTATTTTTTGCCTAACGAACGCTTCACTGTTGGGGAGGTAGTGATAGGTATTGTCACTGCTTGCTAAGCGAAACCATAGGTCCCGTTCATCATCGTGAAAAACAAAGGTATTCGGATTCGTGCTGAAGAACTCTGAAACGGGGCTGGGTATTTCATCGTCTGGGCTGAATGTAACCAATTTATTTCGTGTGGTTTCTACAAACTGGTTTATCGCTTGATGAGCCGCTTCAAGGCCTTGATTTTTAGCGATGTTCTCGATCAATTGCTGGTGGGCAGCCGCTTCGTAATCTTCCAGTACGTATTCGTAGTCGGTATTGAGCTGATAGACGCTAATCTCGTAGGCGACAAGGCCGGCCATAAAGCAAACTAACAGCCCTATTAAGGACTCCAAAAAGATACGTCGCATAATCGCTCTCTTTTATTACGCTCGTATTGAGCGAGGTTAACGCCAGGCGGTCGAAACAAATAAGTAACCCTTCCCGCGAATGGTCTGAATTTTCTCTGCTGGTGTGTGGTCGTCGCCCAAAATCTTTCTTAGACGTACAACCTTGTTGTCAATCGTCCGGTCTATTCCGTCGTACTCAATCCCGCGCAATGTTTGCGTCAAGTAGTCACGAGATAACGGCGTGTCTGGGTTGCTTGCCAATAACCAAAGTAGGTCAAACTCGCTGTCAGTGAGTGATAAAACCGCACCTGAAAGTTCACACTTCTTATAAGTGTTTTTCAGAACGAGTTGATCGAACTGAAGGGTGTCTGAGTCATCGACTGAAGCGGTATTGGTGTCTTGGCGGCGTAATAGTGAACGAACTCTGGCCAGCAGAACTCTTGGTTTGATTGGCTTGGTGACATAGTCATCAGCCCCTGTCTCTAAACCAGCGACGTGGTCAAAGTCGTCATCGCTAGCAGTGAGCATCAAGATTTTACCTTTATAGTGCGTACGCGTCTGTCGGCAGATTGTAAGTCCATCAGTTACAGGAAGCATCAAATCCAGCAGTACGATGTCAGGTTGCTCCGTGAGGATGGTGTGTGCGGCATCACTGCCATCGTCCAACACCGTGACATCAAAATCTTGCGCGACGAAGTAGTCCTGCAACATTTTCTGAAGTTTCAAATCGTCTTCCACGATGATCATTTTAGGTTTTGTCATTCCATTATCAGCCTTGTCGTGCGTTTCACTTATTGAGATTAGGTGAGCGAGTCTTCGTCGTGATGAACCATTACGATTATACGCTATTGCATATAAGTTCAGATGCTTCGCCAAATACCTAAAGCGAATGATTAAACACTTTATAAGTTAGTTCAATGATGAATTGGCATTTATAGGAAAATAAAAAACATCGTTCAAATAGGCTCGACATTCTCATACATTTCCACGACAGATAAATTCAGCGCTAAACAATAGAATTTTCTCATCAAACATTTTGGGAATAACGGTATGAACGACTATAGAAATGCATTACTGGCGTTACCTTTGATTCTGTTAGCGGGCTGTAATTCAAGCTCTAACTCAGGTAAAGCTGCCACCAAAGTGCAAGCAAAACCTCAAGCAGATTACGTATTTTCATCAGCGAAACTGGGTGAGTTGTATAAAGAGCGACAAGAGGTCCAAGAATCCATAAAACTTGATTACAACGGTGTGCAGTATGAAATCGTTCTGTTTGCGGAAGATATTAGTGATAAGCAAAAAGTGGTTAGGCTTGCGGATAGTTTAGGTCAGAGTGTGGATCTGTACCTCCCTGATGCAGGGGCTGACGATTGTGCGATTTACAGTGAGGGTAAGTTTTTTGATTCATTTGATTGTGGTGTTGCTCAACGTTCAATCGGCAATGACACCACGTTAATTAACACGACGACGAATACTCATAAACCCGTCGAGCTTGAGTATCACAATGAACTGGTTCAATACGTGACTAGCCTTGGGTCTACCATTCTGAGTAACACTAAAAGTGGGAACAAGGTAACGATAACCACCTCGTTTGCTTTCAACGCTTTTTACCGTGATGTGTTCAACGAGACTGGCGCTGTTGATCGCATTACTTCCACTCTAGGCGCATCAACCTATTCTCAGCTTTTTGATATCGTGAAATTGTATCAAGGCAGTGAGATGACGTTGAAGTTTACCAACCATATTGGTGGAAGTGCCGACGATGATATCAATATGTACACCGGTCGCATGATCCACAGTAACAACATGACGACGATCGTAACGCCTACGGGGTCGGTGTTCTCTGGCGGCACGGATCTTTTCGCTGCGGGTAACCCACGAGTTTTGCAACGAGCAGATACCACTAAAGCCATTGAGCTTAATAAGCAGGTTGGTGTGCACAGTTGGGCTGAGGATGATAAAACAGCCAAAGACTTCCCATACACGAACGAAAGCCATCGCAAGCAAGCGACCTACTTTAAAAAGGTAATGGGAGACAAAGGAATCGACTTCTATATCTTTACGTTAGATTCTGCTCCGGTTTCTGGTGAACACTGGGTGACTAAGGCTGAGTCAGATAAATACGACTTCATCACTCGCATTGAGTAGCTTAGGCTTGCAATAACATTAGAAACGACTGAGAAGGTTGGTGATGACGCTGTTGTCGCCAACCTTTTTTGTTCATTTTTTGATTCGTTACCTGTGTTGATTGTGGATTTCCTTGTCTTAAATTTCAGTATGAAAATTCCTTGATACTTCCTTTCCACTCCCTCCCCAAAAAGTTTCTACAAGGACTCTCACTGATTGATTCTTGAACTTTCTAAGCAAAAACATTTGACCAATAACTATCACACCTCAAATCTTTAATTGTTTTCGTTAGTGCTCTAAATGATATTTAATTTATTGTTTTATAATGATTTTTGTTGTTTTGAATGCTGTATTGTTACGAGTTTGTTTTAAATAATCATTTGAACCCTAACTAAATTTCTGTCATTTTATATTTAACTGAACGTTCAATATAAAATAAAAGGATTAAGAAATGCCGAAGGTTGGGATGCCTGATATACGTAAACCACAGCTTGTTCAAGCCACCATGACGGTGATTGATCGAGTGGGTTTGCATGCCGCGAGTATTGCGTTGATCAGCAAAGAAGCGGGAGTCTCCACTGGCATTATTAATCACTATTTTGGCGGGAAGCATGGGCTGCTCGAAGAGACCATGCGTGAAATCCTTCGCCAACTTTCTAATACCATCACGACTTCACTAAAAGCGCTTCCTGTTGATGCTCACCAACAGAGAATCAACGCGATCATCGATGGTAACTTCGAAGGTTACCAAGCAGAAAATAAGGTCGCGAAGGCGTGGTTGGCATTTTGGTCATATTCAATGCATGACGAGCAGCTGAAAAGACTGCAACGTGTGAATGAAAAACGTTTGATTTCACACTTACGTCTTGAGTTGAAAGGTATTTTGAATCATGAACAAGCGGATCTCGTTGCTCACGGAATTGCGTCTCTGATTGATGGTTTGTGGCTGAGAGGCACACTAAACCCAGATGGTATCGATGCTCAAAAGGCGCGTGCCATCATCAATGATTATCTAGATAAGCAACTGACGTTCTACTCGTGCAGTACCAAATAGAACGCAGTGTTAGAACTAGAACAGCACTAGAACGACCAATACTTACACCCAAAATTCAAACTAGACCAGTAGAGTCTAATAACAATAATTAAGTCAGAATCTCAAATGGAAATGAACTCGTTATACATCGATGGCGCAGCGGTTAAAGCAACCTCTGGTGAAACCTTTGATAGCATTAACCCTGCCAACGGTGAACCTATCGCGACCTTAGGCCAAGCATCTTCAGCAGATGTCGACAGTGCTATTGAATCTGCGAAACGCGGGTTTGCGGTATGGTCTGCAATGACCGCTGTGGAACGCAGCCGCATTCTGTTGAAGGCAGTGGAAATACTTAGAGCTCGAAATGATGACCTTGCAAACCTTGAGGTTGTTGATACGGGCAAGCCGCTGCAAGAAGCAATTGAAGTGGACGTGGCGTCTGGCGCTGATGTTATTGAATACTTTGCTGGCTTGGCTCCAACGCTACAAGGCGACCAACAGCCGCTGAGTGAATCTCAATTTTTCTACACACGCCGCGAACCGCTAGGTATCTGTGCGGGCATCGGCGCGTGGAACTACCCTATCCAAATTGCGATGTGGAAATCGGCTCCAGCACTCGCTGCGGGTAATGCGATGATTTTCAAGCCTTCAGAAGAGACGCCGCTCACAGCTCTAAAGCTTGCAGAGATCTTTACTGAAGCTGGTCTTCCTGATGGCGTGTTTAACGTAGTTCAGGGTGATTACCGAGTGGGCCAAATGCTAACAGCTCACCCCGACATCGCTAAAGTGTCGTTCACGGGTGAAACCGGTACGGGCAAAGCGGTAATGTCAGACAGTGCTAAAACACTCAAGTCTGTAACGATGGAGCTCGGCGGTAAATCACCAATGATCATCTTTGATGATGCGAAATTGGACGATGCGGTGTCAGCTTCAATGGTCGCTAACTTTTACACCCAAGGCGAAGTGTGCACTAACGGTACTCGTGTTTATGTACACGAAAACATCTACGACGCATTTATCGACCAACTTAAAACACGCACTGAGAAGCTCATCATTGGTAACCCGATGGATATGGAGACTCAGATCGGCGCGTTGATTTCTAAAGAACACCTTTCAAAAGTCCTTGAAGCAATTGAGCTGGCTAAACAGTCGGGTGCAACTCTGCTGACTGGCGGTTATCAAGTGACGGACAACGGCTTAGCAAACGGCAACTTTGTTATTCCTACGGTATTCACAGATTGCCATGACGACATGCCTCACGTTCAGCAAGAAATTTTCGGCCCTGTTATGTCGGTGTTGAAGTTTACGGACGAAGACGATGTGATTCGTCGTGCTAACGATACTAAATACGGCCTTGCTGCTGGTGTGTTCACGCAAAACCTTTCTCGCGCTCACCGTGTTATTCATCAAATGCAGGCGGGTATTTGTTGGGTTAATACATGGGGTGACTCACCTGCAGAAATGCCTGTTGGTGGCTACAAACTTTCAGGGGTTGGCCGCGAAAACGGGCCAGAGACTCTACTCCACTATACGCAGACTAAGAGCATTCTTATTGAACTTGGCGACTACGCCAGCCCTTATGCCTAACGCGTAACACTCAATTTTATGGGTTAGCTTAACAGAGCTAGCCCTACTGACTCATCTCAGGGAAATCAAAACATGGAACAACGCTACGATTATATTATCGTCGGCGCGGGTTCGGCCGGCTGTGTGTTAGCGGATAGGCTAACGGAAAGCGGTGAACATAGCGTTTTATTATTGGAAGCGGGTGGTACGGATAAGAGTATTTTTATCCAAATGCCGACTGCGCTTTCTTACCCGATGAATACTGAAAAGTACGCTTGGCAATTTGAGACCCAACAAGAACCGGGCCTTGATGGACGTGAACTGCATTGTCCACGCGGCAAGGTGTTGGGTGGCAGCTCATCGATCAACGGCATGGTTTACGTTCGTGGCCACGCTTGTGACTTTGACCAATGGGAAGAAGAGGGCGCAGCCGGTTGGAATTACCAAGCTTGCTTGCCTTACTTCCGCCGTGCTGAATCATGGAATAAAGGTGGTGACGAATATCGTGGCGACAATGGCCCTGTCGGCACTTGTAACGGTAACGATATGGAGCTCAACCCGCTTTACCAAGCATTCATTGATGCAGGTAAAGACGCCGGTTACCCAGAAACACAAGATTACAACGGCTACCAGCAAGAAGGCTTTGGTACCATGCATATGACGGTAGACAAGGGTGTTAGAGCCTCAACCTCTAACGCTTATCTACGTCGTGCATTGAAGCGTTCAAACCTTACCTTGAAAAAAGGCATCGTGGCGCGTCGTTTCTTACTTGAAGCACAAGATTCAGAAGGTCAATCAGGCTTGAAAGCGGTTGGTGTCGAGTTTGAAAAGTCAGGCAATACCCAGGTGGCTGTGGTGAACAAAGAAGTGATCTCTTCTGCGGGTTCTATTGGCTCGGTTCAACTGCTGCAGCTTTCTGGTATCGGCCCGAAAGCCGTGCTTGAAAAGGCCGGCGTTGAAGTTAAACACGAACTAAGCGGTGTCGGTGAAAACCTTCAAGATCACCTAGAAGTGTACTTCCAATATCACTGCAACGAACCCATCACACTCAACAGCAAGCTTGGCTTGGTGAGCAAAGGCATGATTGGCGCGGAATGGATTCTGACTCGCAAAGGTCTGGGTGCTACTAACCACTTTGAATCGTGTGCGTTCATTCGCTCTCGTAAAGGATTGAAGTGGCCAAACATTCAATATCACTTCCTGCCAGCAGCGATGCGTTACGACGGACAAGCGGCCTTTGATGGTCACGGTTTCCAAGTACACGTTGGGCCTAACAAGCCAGAGAGTCGCGGTACGGTTGCGATCACTTCTGCTGATCCGCATGCCAAGCCAGAGATCATTTTCAACTACATCTCGACTGAACAAGATCGCCAAGATTGGCGCGATTGTATTCGTCTGACGCGTGAGATTTTGTCTCAACCTGCGATGGATGTGTATCGAGGAAAAGAGATTCAGCCGGGTCTAAATATTACTTCCGATGAAGCAATTGATGAATGGGTTAAGCAGAACGTTGAAAGTGCATATCACCCTTCTTGTGGCTGCAAAATGGGTTCAGATGATGATCCAATGGCAGTGCTTGATGAAGAGTGTCGCGTTCGCGGTGTCGATAATTTACGTGTTGTCGACTCATCGGTTTTCCCAATCATTCCAAACGGTAATTTGAACGCCCCGACCATTATGGTTGCCGAGCGTGCTTCCGATTTGATTTTGGGTAAGCCAATGCTCAAAGAGCAGGACGTTCCAGTGTGGATTGCACCTGAATGGCAAGAGAAGCAAAGAATCAATAAACCAGTAAGAGAAGCGTAAGCCTCTGTTATTGAGATAAAAATAATAAAAAGTAACAACCAAAATTAGTCAAAAGTCAGCAAAACTGCCCTGATTAGTATGAGTTAGGGCAGAAAAAGGAAAGATAAAAAGGAATCATTATGACGACTCAACATAAACAAACCGCTACAAAAAAGGTATTAGCAACATTAGCCATCAGTTCATTTGCATTTGGTGCTAACGCTTCTATTGAACCACAGCAATGTGAAAACGTCCGCTTCGCTGATGTAGGCTGGACTGACATTACCGCAACAACCGCCGTTACTTCTGAACTATTAAAAGGCCTTGGTTACAAAACCAAAACCGACCTACTTTCAGTACCGGTGACATACTCTTCAATGGCGAACGGCGATATTGACGTATTCCTAGGCAACTGGATGCCAACCATGGAAGGCGATATTGCTAAGTACCGCGAAGAGGGCACAGTTGAAACCGTTCGTGCCAACCTTGAAGGCGCAAAATACACACTAGCTGTACCAAAATACGTGTACGACTCTGGCGTGAAAAGCTTCGCCGACCTAGCAAAACATGCCGACAAATTTAAAGACCGCATCTACGGCATCGAGCCGGGTAACGACGGTAACCGCCTAATCCAATCAATGATTGATTCTGACGCGTTTGGCTTGAAAGATTTCAGCCTAGTGGAATCAAGCGAAGCGGGCATGGTGTCTCAAGTATCACGCGCAGCACGTCGCAGCCAATGGATTGTTTACCTTGGTTGGGCTCCGCACCCGATGAACAGCAATGTTGAGATGGAATACCTTTCAGGCGGTGACGACTTCTTCGGCCCTAACTACGGTGGCGCGAATGTTTACACTAACGTTCGTTCAAAATACCTGTCTGAGTGTGCAAACGTCGGTCAACTTCTACAAAACCTAGAATTCACTCTAGAGATGGAAAACCAGTTGATGGAAGAGATTCTTAACCAAAAAGTGAAGCCAGAAAAAGCAGCTCAACAATGGTTGAACAAGAATCCTCAACAAGTTGAAGCTTGGTTAGACAACGTAAAAACGCATAAAGGTGAATCAGCGACTCAAGCCGTCACTGAATACTTAAAGCAAGTTAAAGCTTAGTTCTACCTATCTCAACAGCTACATAAATAATAAAGGTGGGCTTGCCAATTTATCGATTGGTTTGAAGTAGCCCACCCATAATAAAAGGCAATATTGTGAATTTTATTACGGAAAACAAAATCCCTGTCGGACAATGGATGGAAGCGGGTGTTGATTGGCTAACAATCAATGCAGCAGGATTCTTTGACGCTATTTCGATTTTTCTAGAAACCGTCATTATGTTTTTAGTCGATGTATTTAAGTGGATGCCGCCTGCTCTGCCAATCGTAATGACTGCTGCTATTGCATGGTACTTACACCGTAAACCTTCGCTGGTGATCTTTGTGGTCGCAGCACTGCTGACTATTCTTAACCTCGGCTATTGGCAAGAAATGCTGGAAACCTTTGTTCTCGTCTTTGCGGCGACAACGATTTCCGTATTAATTGGCGTACCGGTTGGCATCATGGCTGCTCACCGTCCTTGGCTCTATACAGTTTTGCGTCCAATTCTTGATTTGATGCAGACAGTCCCAACTTTCGTTTATCTGATTCCAACTCTGGTTCTATTCGGCTTGGGTATTGTTCCTGGCTTAATCTCTACCATTATTTTCGCGATAGCTGCACCGATTCGTTTAACCTACTTAGGCGTCACTAAAGTGCCTGAAGAGTTGATTGAAGCGGGTAAAGCGTTTGGTGCCAGCCGCATGAAATTGCTGATGAAGGTCGAATTACCGGCGGCTCTACCAAGCATCATGGCGGGTGTAACCCAATGTATTATGTTGTCGCTTTCGATGGTGGTTATCGCCGCTCTTGTCGGTGCTGACGGACTTGGTAAACCTGTTGTTCGTGCATTGAACACAGTGAACATCTCACAAGGTTTTGAAGCTGGATTAGCGATTGTATTAGTCGCAATCATCCTTGACCGCTTGTGCAAAACACCAAACCAGAAGGAAGCTTAATCATGTCTAACTCTCAGGGAAAAAAGACAATGGACGCGATTACCATTAAGAATCTCGATGTTGTGTTTGGTAATAAATCGAAACAAGCGCTTGAGCTACTCGACCAAGGTAAAACTCGCCAAGAGATCATTGATGAGACTGGCCAAGTGGTTGGCGTAGATAATGTGTCGCTGACCGTTGAAGAAGGCGAGATTTGTGTGCTGATGGGGTTGTCTGGTTCTGGTAAATCATCTTTGCTTCGCGCAGTTAACGGCTTGAACGAGATCAGCCGTGGTTCACTGACAATCAAAGACGGTGACCAACAAGTCGATTTAGCACAGTGTGATGAAGCGACTCTGCGTCATCTTCGTACTCACCGTGTATCCATGGTTTTCCAAAAGTTTGCTTTGATGCCATGGCTTAATGTATTAGACAACGTAGCGTTTGGTCTTGAAATGCAGGGTGTAGCGAAAGATGTTCGTCGTGCAAAAGCGCGTGAGCAATTAGAAATGGTCGGCCTGGCGGAATGGGAAACCAAATTTCCACATGAGCTTTCTGGCGGCATGCAGCAACGTGTTGGTTTGGCGCGCGCGTTTGCAATGGACACCGACATTCTGTTGATGGATGAACCGTTTTCGGCGCTTGATCCACTGATTCGTGCTCAGTTGCAAGATGAACTGATCACACTGCAAAGCAAACTCAACAAAACGATTTTGTTCGTGAGTCACGACCTAGATGAAGCACTGAAGATTGGTAACAACATCGCGATCATGGAGTCAGGAAAGCTGATTCAACACGGTAAGCCTGAAGAGATCGTATTGACGCCAAAAACAGAATACGTAAAAGACTTCGTTGCTCATACCAATCCATTGAATGTGCTTAAAGGTCGCTCTTTGATGCAGCCTCTTGATTCACTAACGCAAGAGAATGAAAGCTGGAAGATCTGCGATTCTAAAGATCTCTGGATTGAACAGAGTGAAGGTGCTTTATCGGTGAAAGGTGAATCTGCTTTGGCGCTTGTCGAGTGGAGTGAATCTGACGACTTAACTGCAATCAGCGAGTCGAGTGTAGTTGTGGCAAGCCCGGAAATTGGCATGCGTGATGCGATTAAGCTCAAGCAGATCAGTAACCACCCGATTTTGCTGGTGGAAGACAATCAACTGGTCGGTATTCTGGATAACAGCGAGTTTTACTACGCACTAACGGGTAATTTTCAGATGAATACAGCCGCGTAAAATTTCGTTTTCCAGCTTGGCGATTAGGGCTGGTTTTTTATTAGGTGGAGAGGGTTAAGTCTCTCTACCTCTATGATTATTAAAATATATTATTCTTTGAGTTTGTATTCTCTGGTTCATTATTTTTGTCTTCATTGAAGCTTTCATTTCCCCTTCATTAAGCAAAAGTGCCGTACCACGCAAGTTTAGTGGTATAGAAAAGATTGAGAATAGTATGAACATCAGTACAATGCGGAAAAATCAATGAAGTAATTTATCAATTTACAGTGTAATTCGAGCTCACCTGACGTAAATAATCAGGACATATCATCGCTTCGACGCTGTAAAACCATTCACAGTATATTAGTACAAAGGTCTGCATCTTGGACAAACATGACGAAATCCTGGTCGCTATTCGCCAAATTATTCGCGCTATCGATTTACATTCGAAAAAGCTGAGTAAAGAGTATGGTTTGACTGGCCCTCAATTAATCTTAATGAGAGCAATCCAAGAAATGGGTAATGTGACGATCAAAGAATTGTCTAATCACACCAATGTAAGCCAAGCCACCACAACCACGATCATCGATCGCTTGGAACTGAATGGCTATGTACAACGTGTTCGCAGCTCGTCAGATCGCCGCAAAGTACACGCAAACCTGACTGAAAAAGGTCAAGAGTTGCTAAACAATGCGCCACCACCGCTGCAAGATAACTTCGTTAAAAAATTCCAAAACCTAGAGCCGTGGGAGCAAAGCTTACTGCTTTCTTCAATGCAGCGAGTATCATCAATGATGAACGCAGAAGACATCGACGCCGCTCCAGTACTTCAACTTGAAGGCATTGCAAACGTAGCCAAGAGCTAACCTTATTTATAAATTGTTTATTTAGAACAACAACTTAAATAATTGTCAAATGGTCGCACTAAGCGGCCATTTTTGATCCTGCCATTTAAAATTCTCTATTTGCCTTGCGTGTTAGCTACGCCTTCTTATTTTAAATTCCCCTGACTTTTTGCCCCGTTTGTAGCCGCCTCATTGGATTGTCATCAAAACTCCATTGACTATTCTCTGACAATAAAACACTAGACCGACCGGTCTGTTGTGTATTATTGTGTGCTCATCTTAACCACGGGGTGATGTATGAAACACGAATTGACGCCAACACAAATGACCATGACGTTGAACAACATGCAGGGAGCTTTTGCACAGAACCCGATGCCAGCGGTATCGGTGAGAATTGAGCAGTTGCTTGCACTTAAATCTGCGCTTATCGATTACACAGATCGTTTGTGTTCAGCCGTGAGTGAGGACTATGGTCACCGCAGTCGACAAGACACTTTGATGGCCGACATATTGCCTTGCATCGGAAATATTGATCACAGCATTGAGTGTTTACCTCATTGGTCGACATCTTCGATTCGTCATTCCGGCCCTTTGCTTTCAACCTCTCGTGTGGAGGTGGTTTATCAACCCAAAGGCGTTGTCGGGATTATTGCTCCGTGGAATTTCCCGATCATGTTATCCGTCGGCCCGCTTATTTCTGCTCTGGCTGCTGGCAATCGCGCCATGATCAAGATGAGCGAATTTACCCCAGCGACGAACCAAGTATTAACAGCGCTATTGGCGGAAGTATTCGATGCCGATGAGGTGTGCTTGGTTGAAGGTGAGGTAGAAATCTCAGCCGCATTTTCGGCGTTGCCGTTTGATCATCTTTTGTTTACGGGTTCAACCCAAGTGGGTCGCCAAGTGATGAAGTCAGCGGCTGACACGCTAACTCCAGTCACGCTAGAGCTGGGTGGAAAGTCGCCGGTTATCGTGGCAGAAGACATGCCGATAGATATTGCGGTAGAGCGAACCATTTATGGCAAGAGCCTAAACAACGGCCAAGTATGTGTCGCTCCAGATTACGTGCTACTCCCTGAAGATAAGCTTGAAGCCTTCATTCTTGAGTATAAAAAACAGTACCAATTCTTGTTTGATGAAGGGATCTACTCTGAGAGTTTAACCTCGCTCATTAACCCTCGCCAATGTGATCGTATTGTTGGTTTATTGAATGAAGAGCAGGAAGCTGGGACACGAATCGTTGCTTGCCATGACGAAGCGATGGACCTAGATACTCATCGATTGGTGACACATTTGATCGTTGAACCAAGCCTGTCATCCAAGGTGATGAACGAAGAAATTTTCGGCCCATTATTACCTTTGATTACGTATCGCAATGTCGAAGAGGCGTTCCAAGTCATCAATAGCAAACCAAGGCCGTTAGCACTCTACCTGATGAGCTTTGATTTGAGTTTACAGGCTCAGGTTAAGCACCAAGTTCACTCCGGTGGCATGTGTATTAATGACTGTGTGTTCCATTTAGCGGTTGATGATGCGCCGTTTGGTGGCATTGGTGAATCAGGTCAGGGCAACTATCACGGTAAAGAAGGTTTCCTGACTTTCTCCCACGCCAAAACAGTCTTGGAAACGGGTTTAGATCATCGAGTTAAACATCTGTTTTCAAAAGAAGACAACGAATTAAAAACAGCAGTGATGGGCATGCTTGGCCAGTAAATCACTGTTGGTATGACACTGTTTATTTTTCAAAAAGTTATTTTCACGAAATTATTTTAAGAGGTTACTTTTATGTTAGAACGTTTTTTTGAACGTACGATCAAATCGTATTTGATGATTACCGGTTTCTTAACAGCGACGGCTTTTTCCACTTTCCTAGCGCCAGATTGGAGTATGCAGACGCTGTTCTCGTACAACGAGACCATGATGGAAAACAAAGAGTACTTGCTGGGGACTTATCAACACTGGGGTGTGATGGTTGGCTGTATTGGTGTGTTGTTGATGTTCTCGGCGAAGTACAAATCGCTGCGCACCTCGACGATGATTTACAGCGCATTTGAGAAGTCGATGTTTGTTGGCATCTTCTTATACAACGTGTGTATCAACGATTATGAGTGGTTCTATGGCTGGAGCGGCGTGTTTGCGCTCGATGGTTTTGTGACCGTTTATTCTTTGGTTTATCTGTACTACTACCTCACTAGAGATAAGAGTAAGGTCCCAGCTCACCTTCGTTAATCGTTAACCGTTTGTGACTTACTCAGGGTGAGTCAATAACACTTCTATAATGATCAATAGCTTACTTATGATTACAGCCCGCATTTTCGGGCTTTTTTCGTTTTGGGGCAATGATCCATAAAGATCTTAATTGACATATCTTTGACATTCACACTCTAGACCGACCGGTTTGTTTTGGTTATTGTTTAGTCATCAACTAGAAATGAGGTAAACACCATGACAACCAATAATTTTAACTTTCAACTTAAAACCATTGTTCATGCTCAAGAGAACGGCATTGAAAATATCCCTTCTCTGTTTGGTCGCTTAGGTGCGCAAAGAGTCGTGCTCTTTTCTGATAAAGGTTTGGAGTCTCTTGGCTTTGTTGAGCAGTTCTCGGCGTTGTTTGTAAACCAGAATGGGAATCAGGAAGCGAACCAACAAGCGGTTCAGCTTGTTGGCGTGTACACCGATATCGCGCCAGACGCGACTTGCGACAACATCAACGCAGCCATTGAGTTTGCAAACAGCGTCAATGCTGATGCGATCTTGTCTGTTGGCGGCGGCAGCGTAATTGATGCTTCTAAAGGTGTGAAATACGCATTTCATAAGAAGATAGATGACATTCGCACCGTAATTGCAGGTGGTGGTCATATGGATGTGTGGCCAAACAATGAAGATATTCGAGTGCCCCACATTGCTGTTCCGACAACGGCTGGTACGGGTGCAGAAGCTTCTCCTATTGCTGTTTTTTACAACGAACATGAAAACATTAAGGCAAGCCTAGTCGCATCGGGATTGGAAGCCGATATCGCAATTCTTGATCCAACAGTGACCACTAAGCTGCCAGCTCACCTGACTCGTTCTACCGCGATGGATGCACTAACACACGCTGTTGAAGCGATTGTCTCGCCAATGAGTAATGCATTCACCGACGCTTACGGAATTCAGGCGGCAAAACTGATTGTTGAAAACTTACCCTTGGCACTTAAAGATCCAGAAAACCTAACAGCGCGCGGCAATCTTCTTCAAGCGAGCACCATGGCGATCTCTGCTTTCTATTCGTCTTTGGGCGGCATTCCGATTCACAACTGTGCTCACGCTTTTGGTGCGATTAGCCACATTCCACATGGCGATGCCAACACGGTACTGATGCCGGTTGTGATTGAAGCGCTGCCGGAATTTTATATGCCAAATGCGGCGAAGTTAGCTCAAGCTTTCTCGGTCGACACTACGGGAACCGATGAGATGGTTTACCAGAGAGTGTTGGATTTCTTAAACAACTTCCAAACCAGTGTCGGTGCGATGAAGCGTTTCAGCAGCTGGGAGTTTGATGAGCAAGAGAAGAGCAACATTGCAGAAGCGATTGAAAAAGACATCTGCTTTCAGTTCTACCCAATCTCGAAACAGACGATTGAAACCATCATAGAGAAAGCGATTTAAGTCTCTGTCTTAATCGACTGAATTTTATGACCATTTAGTTCAGCCCCTGATTCACTCACAACTATTACTCGAGAGCCAATTATGAAAATTGAAAACGTATTGCTATCAAGCTTGTGCATCATCGCGCCATTCCTACTTTTCACCTAACGCATTCAACAGGGACGTTGTGACCTTTATTCCCCGAGGAGGAAATAAATGATCAATAAACGTTTAACTACCGTGATTCTGACTGGTGTTTTGGCCGCACTGTTTTTTGCCAAAGCAAGCGTTGGAAGCGAAAGCTCTAAGAACGTAGGCACCATGGACCAATCGCAGCAGCATCAAGATGTCGCGCAATTATTGGATGAGGCTTATCAAGGGCAATTGGATGCTCAGATCTCTGTCGCTTACTTATATCTGAGCGGAGATGGCGTAGAACAGAATGATGAAAAAGCCGCGGAGTGGTTCGTCACCGCAGCTAATAACGGTAGCCCTGAAGCTCAAACACAGCTTGGGTTGATGTATATCTCTGGAAGTGGCGTTCAAGCCAGCCAAGCGGAGGCTGTCACCTGGATTGGCATGGCAGCAACTCAAGAGTATGACCCCGCGCTCGACTTATTACATTGGATGTCGCAAGCCGCGCATTAATTCAAATCTTAACTCAGGTTACTCACAGAAAAAGTTACTCGCAGAAAAGTTAATTACTGAAACAAGTTAATCACAGAAATTGGAGAACGTCTTATGCAGACATTCAAGAAATCTTTAGTCTTCACTGCAATGGCTGCGGCAAGCAGTGCTGCTCTTGCGGCTGAATCAGAAAAACCGAATATTGTTGTTATTGTTGGCGATGATGTGGGCTTTGCCGATACTCAGCCTTATGGCTCAGAAGCCAATACACCAAACCTAATGGCGCTGGCTGAAGAGGGGGTTAAGTTTACTAACTTTCACGCGTCACCAACCTCATCGGTAACGCGCTCTATGATGTTAACCGGAGCAAATAGCCACGAGGTTGGGCTAGGCACCTTCGACTATGCCGTCTATCCGGGCGCGATTGGTAAGCCGGGTTATGAAGGTTACCTCACCAAGAAAGGCGTCACGGTCGTAACGCTGCTCGAAGAGAGTGGCTATAACACTTACCTGTCTGGTAAATGGCATTTGGGACACGAGGATGGCTTCCTACCTGACGATCGAGGTTTTGGAGAGAGCTACGGTATCTTAGCGGGCGGTTCGAATCACTTTAACCGAGATATGATGTTCCCTGCCAAAAACGCTGCGACAGCGGGTGCGTTGCAAAAAGGCGATATTCCCGGTGTTGAAGTTGAGCCAACTTACCGCAACGGTGAAGTGGTTGAGGATAATTACAAAGGCGAGTACTCAGACCAAGTTTACACCAACGAGATCATCAAGATGATCGATAGCAAAAAAGACGACGGTAAGCCTTTCTTCGCTTACGTCCCATTCACCGGTATTCACCTGCCACTGCAAGCGCCTGAGTCTGCCTATCAAGATAAAGTCGATTACTACGTTGAGCATGGTTGGGACTCGGTTCGAGAAGACCGTTTTCAACGCATGAAAGAGATGGGTGTGATTCCAAAAGATGCCGATATTTCAGATCGTAACGCATTAAGCCGACCTTGGGACTCGCTCTCTGAGAAAGAACAAAAGTGGTATGGCAAGAAAATGGCTGTCGCGATGGGCATGATGGAAATGCAGGACCAACAAGTCGGCCAGATAGTCGATTACCTGAAAGAAATCGGCGAGTACGACAATACCTACATTATGTATCTAGCGGATAACGGCCCAGAAGCGGCGGATATTACCGGTGAAAATATCAGTGATTTGATCCGAACGTGGACTGCTCATCATTTCGATAATTCGACTGAAAATTTGGGTAAGGCGAACTCCAGTGTGTCACTTGGACCTGAGTGGGCAAGCGCTTCAACCGGTGGCCTATCTTGGTACAAAGCTTACACAGCAGAGGGCGGTATCCGCGTGCCATTTATCGTTAAGCCAGCCAAAGTGCTTTTAGACGGTGAAGATGCGTTGCAACCGGGAACTCAGACAGACGACTTATCCCAAGTGAAGGACATTGCAGCCACGATTCTTGAGATTGCAGAGGTCGATCATCCAGGAACCGAATATCAAGGTCGAGAAGTGGCGCCGATGAGTGGTGTGAGCTTGTTGCCTTACTTCAAAGGGGAAACGGCAGACGTGCACAGTGCCAACAATGCGATTCCATTTGAATTGTTTGGTAGCGGAATTCTGCTTAAAGGTGATCATAAGATCATCCGAATTTCTACGGGAATGGGCGGTGACAGTGAGTGGCACTTATACAACACCAAGAAAGATCCAGCTGAGCAACATGACTTGAGAAATGAAATGCCAGATCTGTTCCTTGAAATGGTCGCTGAATATCAAGAATACGAAAAAGCGCAAAATATCGTCCCGGTTGACGAAGCGTGGAACCCGTTTGAAAACGTGAAATAGAGGAAAAAACCACTCGGCCAACCTAATGCCATCAAGCTTGGTTGGACGATGAACACCGTGTAAAGGAATTACGAATTGTTTTGGCTAATACAATAACTTTTACATCGAGGCACTCTTCATGACGACATTATCGCTATCAAATTTGAGTTCAGTTCCGCAGTTCAATGGCAAAGCACACAGCAAACTTCAGGCGTTAGCAAAACCCATTGGGGCGGTGTGTAATATCAGTTGCACCTACTGTTATTACTTAGAAAAACAACAGCTGCTTGATTACCCAAAAGGCTCTCAATATACGATGGATGAAGCTCTGTTAGAGCGTTATATCAAGCAATATATAGAAGGGCAGAATACACCTGAAATCATCTTTTCTTGGCATGGTGGAGAACCTACTTTATTGGGGATTGAATATTTTCAAAAGGTGGTCGCACTGCAGAAAAAATATTGCCCTAGCTACAGCAAGATCAGCAATGACCTTCAAACCAACGGCACGTTACTGAATGATGCGTGGTGTGAGTTCTTCAAGAAGAATGACTTTATCATTGGTGTGAGTATTGACGGCCCAGAGCACTTACACAATCACTACCGAACCAACCGTGCAGGCAAAGGCACTTTTTCTCAAACAATGCGTGGCATTCGCTACTTGAAACAACATAACGTCGAGTTCGCGACTCTAAGCTGCGTGAATGATGTGACAGGTAAGTATCCATTAGAGGTCTATCGCTTTCTACGCGATGAAGTGGGTTCGAAGCAATTGCAGTTTATTCCTGTCGTCGATAAGCGCGAAGCTCACACCAACAATAAATGGTTGAGCAACCAACAAGCGATCATTCCCGTATCAGGCGAGGTTGAACCGTGGAGTGTCGGCTCTGCGCAATGGGGACAATTCCTCACTACCGTTTTTGATGAGTGGTTTGAACACGATTTTGGTCGAGTGTTAGTGCCGTACTTTGAAAATTTTGTCGGTGTATGGATGGGCAGAGAAAGCACCATGTGCACGCTGAGTGAGATCTGCGGCAAAGGGTTAGCGGTTGAGCCCAATGGCGATGTGTACTCATGTGACCATTATGTATTTCCTGAATTTCAGTTAGGTAATATTCAGGAACAAGCACTTTCAACTTTAGCCTTTTCGCCAAAGCAGCAGAGTTTTGGGTTCGCCAAACAGAAGTCTCTGCCGAAACAATGCCAAGCCTGTGAGTTTAAATTTGCATGCCATGGCGAATGCCCCAAAAACCGTATCATCACAAGCCGAGATGGCGAAGCAGGGCTAAATTACTTGTGTGAAGGTTGGCTGAGCTTCTTCAAGCATATCGACCCTGTTATTAAGGACTTATTCAAAGCCAATAATATTGCGTCTCGTCTGGGGTAATGGAGTAGGCGTGAATGGATTCAATCAAGATTTAAGTTAGATAGAAGGCTCGCTAAATTGTGCGAGCCTCTTGGTATTTGGTATTTGGTAACGGGTATCTAGTCAGCCGATTCTTGGGCTGGGCTCATGGCGAGAAGAGTCTCTTCCATGGCATTGTTTAGAATCGAACGGTTACGCTGCATGGCGGCCATGAGCGTTGAGCCAAGCCATAAACCATAAAGCGTTCGAGATAGCGATTCGGGCTCTGCGATAGTGAAATCACCGGCCTCATTGCCTTCTTCAAACAGCTTTGCCATACGCAGGATTATCTTTTCTGCGCCTTCTGCCATGGTCGATTGCAATGGGTTAGCAGACCCAGATACTTCTCCCGCCAGTTTTACGACAAGACATTGGATATTGAAGTCTTCAGTCAGTTTCGACGCACACCAAAACTCGAAATAGGCTTTAACGCGGTCACGACGAGAAAGCGATTCATCACTTAAAAAGTCATCCAGCTTAGCGAGATGCTCATCAAAGTAGTTAGTAAGAAGGATCTCACCAAAGTGCTCTTTGGATTTAAAGTAGTGGTAAAAAGAACCCTTCGTGCCTTCCGCTTGGTTGATGATCTTCATCAGGCCAACACCAGCAAACCCGTGTTCATTAATAAGGCTAAATCCTGCATCGAGCATAGCTTGTCGCATGTCTTTCATTGTTCTTACTCTTTATGCTGAGAATGAGGAATAGTGTAACGAGCAACATACCAACCGTCCAGTCTAGCGCGTTAGGACGCGGTCAATAATTGATTCGTTCCGTCAAAGTAACTTTTTCTCTTATTGGTACTTCTAAGCGACAAAACTTTTTTCAAGATAAGCACATCCTATAAATCGAAAATAACAACCTTAAAGGGCTTGTTTGGTGCCTTAAAATGGCTAAATCAGGGTGTTTTAAGTTGCTGTTTTTGTTCGTTTTTAATTTGGTGTTTTCTTAAGATCGCAATGGTAGTCTTAGCTTAATTTCTTTAGGGGGCTAAATGGACACCAATAACAGCACTTATCATCACCACAATTTTGCTCAGCAAGACTTATCAGAGCTTACATTTACAGCCTGTACGTTTATCCGTTGTGATTTCAGACGTTCGAACTTACGTGACGCAACGTTTATTAACTGTAAGTTTATTGAACAAGGCGATATTGAGGGATGCCACTTTGATGTTGCCGACTTACGAGATGCAAGCTTCCAGAATTGCCAGTTGGCGATGGCGAATTTTAGTAATGCGAATTGCTATGGGATTGAGCTACGTGAATGCGACCTGAAAGGGGCGAACTTTACTCGCGCTAACTTTGCCAATCAGGTAAGCAATAGAATGTACTTTTGCTCTGCGTATATTACGGGCTGTAATCTGTCATACGCCAATTTTGAACAAGCTTGTTTAGAGAAGTGTGAGCTGTTTGAGAATCGTTGGATAGGCACTTACCTTGGCGGCGCGTCACTGAAAGAGTCTGATCTCAGCCGAGGTGTGTTCTCGGAAGATGTATGGGGGCAATTTAGTATGCAAGGGGCGAATTTATGCCATGCTGAATTAGAAGGGTTAGACCCTCGCAAGGTAGACACATCGGGGATTAAAATCGTCGCGTGGCAGCAAGAGCAACTGCTTGAAACCATGGGTATTGTGGTGATGCCCGATTGATAGGGCTAGCGAAGTGAGTAAATCGTACAGAGAAGGCGGTTGTTTTGTTTTTCTAACCACTGATAAACTACTGGCTCGCGGCTGCACACGTTTATCTTCAGTTCAATTTAGAGAAAATTATGACTATAGAAAATGTGCTTCCTGAAGATTATGCAGAAATGCTTAAGGTTTGGGAGAATTCGGTCCGAGCAACTCATGACTTTATTACAGAAGAAGATATTGAGTTTTTTAAACCTATTATCATGGAACATGCGTTCCCTGCGGTTTCTTTGAAATACGTTAAAAATGAAAGTGGTTCGATTGTTGGCTTCGTGGGTGTCCATGATGCAAAAGTTGAGATGCTTTTCGTTTTAAATGAAGTTAGAGGGCAAGGCGTAGGTACGGTGTTGTTGCAACATGCCATTAAGCAGTTAGCAGCCACTAAAGTTGACGTTAATGAGCAAAACCCACAAGCGGTAGGTTTCTATCAGCACATGGGGTTCAAAATTGAATCACGCTCTCCAATTGATGACATGGGAAAACCATTTCCAATTCTGCATATGACGCTGTAAGCCTCGGTTGTCGCATCACTCGGTTGTAATCAACCACAGTCGCTAGAAGAAAAGCCCAAAGCTAATAACTTTGGGCTTTTCCGTATTTGGAGTTTCGTCAGACTTTTTTATGCAGGTCGTTTGCATGTCGTGAGGCTGGATGAGTGAGTTAGCAGTTTGTTATGTCGTAAAATTTCAGTTGAATGGTGTTTAGATTTCATACGCGATCTTGATCACTGATTTTAGCGTGTTACATTCCTTGCTTTACGAATATAAACATCACTATTATCACAATTAATTTATGGTCAACCGTCTAACCTGAACTCACGTCTCATTTTATTGTTTTAAATTAATTTTGGTTATTGAGGTTAATGTCAAACTTAAACTATTGACTTGTTTTTAATTGTAAATTTGTAATTTAATTACAGCTTTAATTTGAGGGGTAGCGTAGAAATATCCGATTGACAGTTATTTATAGGTGACTAAAGTCACGTTTCTTTGCCATTTCTCGATTCGACAACTTCCATTGATAATAATCCCAACAACAACGAACAAGAATAACTGGGATATATTATGCTTTATGACCTTATTGACCACGACTTAATTGATGTCATTAACCACTCTGAATATAAGTGGGAAGATGCAGTTAAAGAAACGACTCGTTATTTGCAAGATAAAGGTTACGTTACCGATAACTATGCCAATGCGATCATTCAGTCAACGCATGATAATGGACCTTATTATGTTCTTTGTCCAGGCATTGCTATGCCTCATGCCCGTCCAGAAGCAGGTGTAATAAAGACTGGGTTGGGTATCCATGTTTTTTCAACCCCAGTTGATTTCGGCTCAGAAATGGGACCAGCGAATGTCTTATTAACATTAGCTGCAAAGGATTCAGATACACACATCGAGGTTATTCAAGCACTTAGTGAAATGTTAGTTGATGAAGAAAACATTGCCAAGCTGGCCGCTTCATCTTCAAAAGCTGACGTACTTGAAATTATTAAAAGCTATTAATAACCTTTGAAAATAAGGAATATACCGTGTCTACAAATATAAGAGCAAAAGTGCAATCTTTTGGTGGTCATCTGACCGCGATGGTATTGCCAAATATTGGAGCCTTCATCGCATGGGGCTTTATTACTGCATTATTTATTCCAACAGGTTGGATGCCTAACGAATATTTTGGTGAATTAGTGGGTCCGATGATCACTTATTTACTTCCTCTGCTTATTGGTTATACCGGTGGACAAATTGTCGGGGATAAGCGTGGTGCAGTTGCTGGTGCGATAGGTACCATGGGTGTTATCGCTGGCGCTGAGATTCCAATGTTTGTTGGCGCAATGATCATGGGTCCATTGAGTGGCTGGGTGATCGTTCAAATCGATAAACGCTTACAAGACAAGATCCCTTCAGGTTTTGAGATGGTGGTAAACAACTTCTCGTTAGGCATCTTCGGCATGTTGATGTGTTTATTTGCTTACGCGATTGTTGGTCCTGCTGTGACTGCTGCGAACCTATTCGTTAAGTCGGGTATCGAAGCGCTTGTGGCAACTGGTTTTCTTCCGTTACTTGCCATTATTAATGAACCAGCAAAAGTACTGTTCCTAAACAACGCTATCGACCAAGGTATTTACTACCCATTAGGTCTGCAAGCGGCGGCGGAAACGGGCAAATCGATCTTCTTTATGGTGGCGTCAAACCCAGGTCCTGGCCTAGGTATGCTTTTGGCTTACGCGAAATTTGGTCAAGGTCTAAGTAAGAAATCAGCACCAAGTGCAATCATCATTCACTTTTTCGGTGGTATCCATGAGCTGTACTTCCCATACGTGCTAATGAAGCCAATCATGATTGTTGCGATGATTGCTGGCGCGGCGACAGGTATTGCCACGTTCAACCTACTTGATGGTGGTCTGGTTGCTGGCCCTAGTCCTGGCTCGATTTTCTCTTACTTAGCACTCACACCAAAAGGTAGCTTCTTCGCAACCATCGCAGGTGTGGCTTCAGCAACGGTTGTGTCTTTCCTTGTCGCAAGTGCAATCCTCAAAGTGAGCAAGAAAGAACAATCAGAAGACGAGTTTGAACAGTCGATAACCGACATGAAAGATATGAAAGCAGAAGGGGTGGTAGCAAAAGCATCAGCTCAGGCCTCAACAGAACAGCCAAAAGAAGCAAAGAACATCAAATTTATTGCGTTTGCATGTGATGCGGGAATGGGCTCAAGCGCCATGGGAGCATCGACTTTCAAACGCAAACTAGAAAAAGCCGGTTACGATGTTCAAGTTAAAAACTTTGCCATCGAAAAAGTCCCAACTGATGCCGATGTGGTGGTGACTCACGAGAGCCTAGAGAATAGAGCGATTAAAGCAACGGGTTTACCTGTGGTCACTATCAAGAACTTCTTACATGACCCTGCATTAGACAACCTAATGAACACCATTGGTCAACAAGCTTAATTTAAATTTTGGGGGTCACTCAGTGGTCCCACTTTCGGAGAGAAAATCATGACTCAAACAACTGCTGCTGTTATCCGTGGTGAAAAAGATGTTCAACTTAGAACGTTCGATCTTCCAAAAATTTCTGATGATGAACTATTAGTTAAAAATATCTCAAACAGCATCTGTCTTTCTACTTACAAAGCAGCACTGTTAGGCAGCAACCATAAACGTGTACCGGGAAATATTGCTGAAGTACCTGTAATGACAGGCCATGAATACGCAGGTGTGATTGTAGAAGTAGGTGCTAACTTACAACACCGTTTTAAGCCGGGCGAACCATTTGTACTGCAGCCAGCAATGGGTTTGCCAACAGGCTACTCAGCAGGCTACAGCTATGAAACGTTCGGCGGCAATGCGACGTACTCAATTATCCCTAAAGTAGCAATCGACTTGGACTGTGTATTGCCTTACAAGAGTTCGTACTACGCTAATGCCTCTTTAGCTGAACCTATGTCATGCATCATTGGTGCGTTCCACGCAAGCTACCATACAACGCCTTATGTATATGAACATCAAATGGGCATCAAAGAGGGCGGCTCTCTTGCATTGTTAGCATGTGCAGGCCCTATGGGAATTGGCGCGATTGATTACGCGATTAACGGCCCTGTGAAGCCAAGCCGTATTGTGGTGACTGATATCGATGAAGCTCGTCTCTCGCGCGCAGAAAGCCTTATCCCGGTATCAAAAGCGACCGAGAATGGTATTGAACTCCATTACGTAAACACAGCGAAAATTGATGACCCTGTTACGTACTTAAAAGAACTGAATGACGGCAATGGCTATGACGATGTCATGGTGTATGCAGCGGTTGCACAGGTGCTTGAGCAAGCTGATGAGCTATTAGGTAACGATGGCTGCCTGAACTTCTTTGCTGGTCCAACAGATAAGCAATTTAAAGTACCGTTCAACTTTTACAATGTGCATTATGAATCTACGCATATTGTAGGAACCTCTGGCGGTTCAACAGGGGATATGGTTGAATCCATTGAACTTTCGGAAGCGGGTAAGATCAACCCATCATTTATGCTAACTCACGTTGGTGGCTTAGAGGCGGCACCTCACACTATCCTAAATCAACTGGATATTCCGGGTGGTAAAAAGCTAATCTACCCGCATATTGACCTGCCACTGACGGCAATTGATGAGTTCCATAAGCTAGCAGAGCAAGACCCGTTCTTCGGCGAACTAGACCGAATTTTGAAAGATAACAACTACGTTTGGAACGAACTGGCAGAGAAAGCACTGCTTGAGTTCTACGGCGTTAGCCTAACGGCGTAATCGATGATTTCGTGGCAGCTACACTGCTGCCACGACCAATAAGGAACATGTTATTACGGTGCAAGACGAATTATTAGATGCCTTAGAAGAGTGCGAAACCGCTACTTGTTTTATCCAAGCATCTCATAAGCTGATTAGCGTTAAGTTAAAGCATTTGTTACCAAGGGTATTTGTTCAAGATCCTTTGGTGATTGAGTATGCCGTGACCCCTCTACTCAAAGAGGATGGTCCTTTGGTCGAGATTGATGTGGTATCAAAGCTGATGTTTGCGATGGGTAAGATCTCAATAGAGAGTTACGCAGATATTAACTTGTTTGACCAAATGCACGGTTTTGTCGCTCAGCAACAAGAGCCAATTTCGTTTAGTGATGATGTCATTTACGACTTCATCACTAATCAAGCGACGCTCTCAAAGAGCGACGGCAGCATCTATCTTGATTCGATTAACCAATTAAAATTTTCATCATTCGACTCCTTTTCTCAAGCTCGCTATGAGTCACTGGTCAAAACCGTGTTGAAGCTCGCTTGCGAAGGTTTGTTAGAAACCGTGGAGAACGAAATTTTAGATTAAGGCTTTTCATATGAAAGTTTCCCTAAATGTCAGTGGCTTTGAGACCGAAGCTGTGTTTTCAGATAACAATATCGAACAAATTCATAAGCCATTGGTTGAAAAGTTTTCTCGTCTTTACCAAGAAAAGAACGAACGAACGGTTATATTCTTAGCTGCGCCTCCTGGCAGTGGAAAATCAACCCTAGCGGCATTCTGGGAGTACCTATCTCACACAATCCCAAATGTTGAACCATTGCAGGTGCTGCCTTTCGATGGCTTTCATTACCCGAACGAGATCCTCGATTCGAATTACACCATCCGCGGTGAAGAGAAGATAAAGCTGCGTAGTATTAAAGGCGCACACGAAACCTTTAACCTCACATCTCTTATCGACAAACTCAAGAAGCTAAAAGTTCAAGACCCAAAGTGGCCTTACTACGATCGTAACCTGCATGATCCAGTTGATGACGCAATCACCGTTGAAAAAGAGATTGTGGTGATTGAGGGAAATTGGCTTCTGCTCGATGAACCAGTATGGAGTGGGTTGAATGAGCTTGCTGATTTCACCATCTTCATCGATACCGCTCCTAAGTTTTTAGAAGAGCGTTTAGTGAACCGCAAGATTCGTGGTGGCTCAACGCTTGAAGAGGCTCTCGCTTTTTATAAAAGTTCAGATTCAAAGAATGTAGACATGGTTTTAAATCATTCTGTAAAAGCGGACCTAACTCTATATATGAACCAAGATGGTTCTTTTGATATCAATTAATTCTAGGAGGTCGCTATGAAGATCGTCGTCGACAGCCACACTCATACTCTTGCCAGCGGCCATGCTTACAGCACTATTATTGAGAACGCTAAAGCAGCACAGCATAAGGGGCTGAAACTTCTTTGTACAACGGATCATGCTCCTGAAATGCCGGGTGCCCCCCACTACTGGTTTTTCAACAATCAAAGAATTTTGCCCCGCTTTCTTCACTATGTTGGAATCCTGCGTGGAGTGGAAGCAAACATCACCAACATTGAAGGAGACTTAGATCTATCCCCTTCAACCTATCAGCACCTTGACTGGACCATTGCCAGCTTCCACGAACCTGTGTTTCCTCCATCCACTGAAGAGATACATACCCAAGCCCTCATTAATATAATTGAGGGGGGAAAGGTTGATGTGCTTGGGCACCTTGGTAACCCAAATTACCCATTTGATATTCGAGCCGTGCTTGAGTGTGCTAAACAGCACAATGTGGCGATTGAGGTGAACAATACCTCTTTGACGGGAAAAAGCCGCAAGGGGAGTGATGTACGCTGTTCTAAGATTGTGGAGATTGGAAAGCAAGTCGGGGTTTATTTCTCGACAGGCTCAGATGCCCATTTTTGTGAAGAGATAGGGAGTGTAGATCTCGCCATAGCGCTCCTTGAAAAGCATGATGTGGAAGAAGACAAAATAATCACTACCTCAACATCCCGCTTTTTGAACTTTTTATTATTGCGCGGTAAGAGTCGAATCGAAGAATTTGCACACTTATATTAAGTGTGTTGTTGAGTTAATGATTACTGGTATCAAAAAGCCCAAAGCTATTAACTTTGGGCTTTTCCGTATCTGGTAACCAGCATTTTATAATGAATTTTTAAAAAGAGAATGCTTGGTGATAGAGAACTGATTGGTTGATTAATGCATGCCTGAGCGCATTTTGTCGGCGAGCGCAAAGAAGACAAAAATGACGAAGCATACTAGAGCAACACACAGTGAAGCTATGATTGTAGTTGCGTCTTTTGATATCAATGGAACAACGATAGAAGCTAATGCAACCAACATAACCAAGATATGAACGACTCGTCCGATGATTGGGTTTTTATGACAGAATGAAGCCCAGAGGTAACGCATTTTTAACACCAGTATAATATTAGTGGTTTTATTCTATTTTCTTAATGAGTGTTTTGTAAATAATATTCTATAACAAGAACCTGTAAATATGAACTAAGTCATCATTGTATAAAACTAGTTAAATAACAGGGGTTTATCAATAGAAAAAAGATTGCCTCTCATTTTTATAAGAAAACATAGTATTCGGTATTGTGTTGGATATTAAGCTAAAATTTGTTCAATTTTGATTTCTTGACTTAAGATCTCATTTACTGAGTGTTTTGTTAAGAGATCGTTTGCGTATAGCCATTGATGCCATAAATACCAACCGAATTAGAATCAGCCTTGAGCCTGTTATTCGTTTTACGTTATTTATCAAAGCGACTCCTCAAATTGAGATCGAAGTAATCTTGTGAGTTTTTCGGTTTGATATACTCAGTATTCATTCGATAAAGATGATGGAGATGATATGTCGAAAACCGCGAAGATCATTAATGAAGATAAGCTGGTAAAAAAAGCAGTTGAAGTCGGTTTTAAGATGGCAAAGCTACAAGGTTTTGATTTACCAAATTCATCCCAACCGATAAAGGTTAAAGCGGTGTACTTGTTCCTGGTTGAAGTCAATCAGATCACACCGTTACCGGACGATAAGCTTGATGGCGCGAACATTAAGAAGCGTTTAGCACTCTGGCTTCATAAGGCACTGCCGGATAATGACCCGCTAAAATAAAGAAGTTCTGAAGACTGGTGTAGTTCACCTGATTTGAACTGATGATTGGCAACCTTTCCCCTAATCTCACTTATTGTTTTAATGTACGAAAGCCTAGCGATTACTCGCTAGGTTTTTTAGTTTCCGGGATTTTTTGCATCGATGATGTGCTGATTGTTTTGACTTTTCTGTCCCCTGTTTCTTTGACTTATTACTTGGATCTAAATTGCTTGTACTGGTTTGGTTGGCTTCGAAGCTTCTCCTGTGCTTGAGCCATCATTTGTAATGTGGTCGTATTTCTCGGTTAAGTGATCTTGAATTTTTTGGTGGTAGGCGCCGTTCAGTTTGTAGAAGCGGAAGTAGATGATTAACGCAATGGCAAAGAAGAAAGCCGGTAGGCCGACCATGATACATTGCATGCCGAATACGGTTTCAGGGCTTTGCGTTACGTTGGGCACATAGTCAACTGCAGTGAGAGCGATGCCGATAAAGAAAGCGGCAAATGCTGAGCCTGCTTTTACAACCAGAGTTTGCACCGAGTAAGCGATACTTTCACAACGAGACCCCAGTTTAAACTCACCGTAATCGACCGTATCTGCCACCATAATCACGTTCAGTACCCAGAACAGAGCTGTACCGATTTGTAGGAAGACGCCTGCCGTTGATATCAGCAGAATGCTTTGTTTGTCATACATGCCGACATAGATGAGTACTGCGCTGCCTAAGATAGGGAAAGTGGATGCACAGGCCCATAAAACTCGGCGTGAGAACATTTTCGCAAGTTTAGGGAACAACACTAGAGTGATAAGGTTCGCGATACCTGCATACGCCATGTAGTACGGGAACAGCTCTTCATTACCGACCACATAAGTAAAATAGTAAACCGCGAAGGCGGTAATGATGTTGGTCGCAAGGTTGTAAGACAACGCCATACACAGAACACTGGTCAGTTGGTCGTTTTTGTAGATAAGTGACAGTAGTTTTTTCAGTGAAACCTTTTCTTCAGGTTGAGTTGTGTCTAGGTTGGCGGTTGAATAACGTTCCTTCACATTACGCAATGTAATGAAAGTTGATACCAAGAAACAAGCGATCAGCAAGAGTGTAAAAATCTGGAAGCCGAACCCTTTGTCGTCACCACCTACGTAATTCACGAAAGGCATCGCGATAGCCGCAGTTACAATCCAAGCTAGGCTAGCAAAGAAGCGAGGGTATGGGACGAGCTCTTCACGTTCACGCTTATCTAAGGTGAGTGTTGGAACCAATGACCAAAAAGGAATATCCATTAATGTGTAGGTCATGCCCCAAAGAATATAGGTGACAGCAGCGTAAGCGATTAGCCAAGGGCCTTCGATATAGTGAGCACTAAACACCATCAATAGAACGACTGAATTGGCGAGCGTGCCGATTAAAATCCAAGGCTTGAATTTACCCCAACGAGTGCGGGTGTTATTGACCAGCCATCCCATAATTGGGTCATTGACCGCATCCCAGATACGCGCGACGAGGAAAATAGTACCGACTGCAGCGGCAGAAATACCGACCACATCGGTGTAGTAAAACATTAGGTACATATAGACGATGGTGATTGCGAAGTCTTTACCAAATGCGCCAAAGCCGTAACTTAGCTTGGTATTCATTGAGATACTCATTGCCACTCCTTACGCCTCCTCACTGAGAAGGCGTTAATATTCACGTTATTGTATTTTTATTAGTATGAAATTACTTGTTAACCCACTCTGGTAACCAACCTTGATGAGCCTCAATCAAGTCATCAACCAGCACGTATATTTCTTCTATTCCAAGTACTGCGGCGGTATGAGGATCAAGCATCGCAGCATGATAAATACGGTCGCGGTTTTCAGTGAGAATGGCTTCGGTTAATAGAGTTTGAACGTTGATGTTGGTTTGCATCAATGCCGCTAAGTGATTTGGTAGGCGACCAACTTTGATCGGTTGCACACCATTCGCATCAACTAAACAAGCGACCTCAACACAGCAACCTTGCGGCAGGTTATCGATTAAGGCTTCATTTTTAACGTTGCCATAGATGACGCTCGGTATACCTGTCCAGATGGAGTTCATGATGGTGCTAGCGTACTCATGAGATTCTTCAACGGTGATCTTATCGGCCGTTTTGAACTCTTGAAGATCCTTTTTCCAATCGGCAATCTGTTCGACACAACGTTTAGGGTATTCATCAAGTGGCACTTTATAACGTTCAATTAAATCTGGACGATTTGGCTTGATAAAATAAGGGGTATATTCAGAAAAATGTTCAGAAGACTCTGTCACAAAGTAGCCCAGCTTCTTAAACATCTCATAGCGGATTAAATTGGTGCAGCGGCCATTGTGGTACACACCCGGTTTAGGCGCTTGGCCACTCTCAAAGGCTTCAAGTAGGTCTGGGTAGATATCGACGTACTCACCGCTTTCGGTTTTCTTCTCGAGGGTCAAGTAGTAAGCCATGTGGTTGATGCCAGCGCAGGTGTAGCGAAGGTCTGCGTAATCTAAGTCTAGGTCTCGAGCTAGTTCTTCAGCAGTACCTTGTACAGAGTGACATAAACCGACTTGTTTAATGTGCGGATACTTCTCGTACATTGCCCATGTGTTCATTGCCATTGGGTTGACGTAGTTGAGCATGGTCGCGCTTGGGCAAACTTCAGTCATATCTTCACAGACACTCCAAAGATGCGGGACTGTGCGCAGTGAACGCATTATGCCGCCCGGACCAAGTGTGTCAGCGATTGTTTGTTCCAGACCATGGCGCTTACACACCTCGAAATCGGTGACGGTACAAGGTTCGTAACCGCCGATTTGGAAAGCGATGACGACAAAATCTGCGTCTTGTAGCGCTTCTTTCTGATTTAAGTGACATGAAATAGAGCCAGTAGCGCCTGATGATTCCATCAACTTACTGACGACAAGGTGAGACTCTTCTAATCGGGTCTCATCAATATCCATCAAGGCGACATGAGCGTTTTGTAATGCCGAACGGTGGAAAACGTCACCAAGAATGTTCTTAACAAAAATGGTTGAGCCAGCACCGATGAATGTGATCTTAGGGCTTTGCATAGTGGAATCCTTTATCTCTCTGAGTTCTTTGTTGATGCAGATAAATTACACCTAGAACCCATGTCGATTCGTCTCAGATAATCTAATAGCTCTCCCGTTTTCTAATATTTTTAAATCACCCAATGAAAATCTTAGGAAATGGGACAACTTGCTGGCTTTTAAGGAGAGAGCTTATGCAATGAAGCGAGTTTTGCACTTAAGATACTGACTCTAATCACATCGTGATGATCTTATGAATTGGGGTACTGCGGCTCTATGATCGCCTTCAGAGTTTTATTATCGAGGAACTGCTAAAACTCAGCTATACGATTTCCTAAGGAGCGAGATATGCCACAATCAGCCCCAGATACGGTGAGAATTATCACTTTAGATAAGTACTCATCCGAGACCGTGTCGGTAAGTCCGCTTTCTCTCTATTCTTCCTATGAGAAAATCGATATCGAACTCAGAGCGCCTCACTCCATGCCAGGCTATCACTGGCATGGTCAAGTTGAGGTGAATATTCCCTTTGGGGATGATGTGGAGTACATCATTAACGGCAGTCCGGTTGTGGTTAAGAGCGGATCGATTGGCTTGTTTTGGGCATCGGTACCGCATCGACTTACCAATCCAGGTCAATGCCATAATATGGGGATCATCAACATACCAATTCACCATTTTATGTCGTGGGCTCTCAGTCGGGATTTTATCAATCAGATAACTCACGGTAGTGTATTGCAATCGAATTCCTGTGCGTTGATCAGTGAGTTTGAAATCTCCCGTTGGGCACAAGAGATAAAACATTCGTCCGAAAGCCGTCAACAGTTAGCTATGGATGAAATTGGCTTAATGCTTAAACGAATCTGCCTTGATGGTTGGCAACAACTGCTGGTAAATCGACAGGATAAGTCGACCAAGAAAGGGGTATCGAAACACTCCCAGTTCTATGTCAGCCAGATGTTGGAATACATTGCGACTCACCATAATCAGCTATTAACCGTTAAAGATATCGCTGAACATATTGGGTTACACAGCAACTACGCGATGAACGTATTTCAGCGAACGATGCAGATGACCATTAAGCAGTACATCACAGCGATGCGCATCAACCACGCTCGTGCTTTGCTGAGCGATACGGATAGAACCATTCTCGATATCTCACTCACGGTGGGCTTCAATTCGAGCAGCCGATTCTATGAAACCTTCCAAACGTACATTGGTGTCACGCCGACTCAATATAGAAAATTAGCGAGAGAAGATCACCGATGGAGCAGTCATGGGGCCAGCCCGCTATACGACCTTGAGAAAGGTGCGTGTGATGGCAAAAGGCCATTAACGACGACAGACAGTTAGCGGTATTGATATAACCCGATAAAAGCAAAGCCACAGCATGTGCTGTGGCTTTGTTGCTATGGAATCAAGGGAGTTTGTCCTTTCTAGAACGTTTTCGACTAGCTTTCGACTAGCGATTCACTTGCTCAACAACCTCGCGTGTTAGGCGGGCAATCTCATCCCACTCTCCGTTTTCAACGAGCTTCTTATCAACCATCCAAGTGCCACCGCAGGCTAATACCTGAGGTACAGCCAAGTAATTATCGATGTTTGATGGCGTGATACCGCCAGTTGGCATGAGTCGAATATCGCCGTATGGGCCAACGAGTGATTTAACCATGTTGATGCCGCCAGAGGCTTCTGCTGGGAAGAATTTCAAGGTTGTTAAGCCCATCTCTAATGCAGCTTCAACGGTGCTTGGATTGTTCACACCTGGAATGATATCGATACCGATCTTTTGGCATGCTTTAACCGTGTTCGGGTTAAAGCCCGGTGATACCACAAACGTTGCGCCTGCTTCTTTCGCGGCCAGTGCTTGCTCACGGTTCAAGATGGTGCCTGCGCCGATCAGCATATCAGGCTGTGCTTGGCGAAGCAGTCGGATAGCTTCAACAGCGGCGTCTGAACGGAACGTAATCTCAGCTGCAGGAAGTCCATTCTCAGCCAATACTTTGCCTAGAGGGATAATATCCTCTGCGTTATCAATGGCGATAACAGGGATAACTTTAAGTGCTTTTAGCTGTTCGTTAATTGTAGACATGTGTACTTCTTAATATCAGTTTGAAAGAGTGTCGGTGATGGATTTTGGGATGATTGCACCATGATGTTGAATCACCAATCTGGCTAATGCATTACCTTGGTAGCAGGCTTCTTCAATAGAACCTCCAGCGAGATAGCAAGATAAGAAACCGCCGTTAAAAGAGTCGCCGGCAGAGGTGCTATCAACCACGGTTTCTACTGGCGTGGTTTCAATTAGGCTTGGTGTTTGGGCTGGAGTTTCACTGACCAAACAGCCTTCAGCACCGAGTTTTACAATGATGGTCTGCACGCCAAGCCTGTGTAGTCGGTCGATGGTGTCTTGAGGTGTTTGGTCGCCCCATAGTTGCTGTTCATCATCAAAGGTAACCAAGGCGATATCAGTGGTTTGATAACCCAGTCGATAGCACTCTTTGGTCGCGCTTTCTGATTCCCATAGTTTTGGTCGGTAGTTACTATCAAAGGCGATGGTAACGCCACGTTCACGCAGGCCTTCAATGATAGTGAGCAACTTTAGCTGATCGCTGTGTGGCAATATCGCGAGGGAAATACCACTCAGAAACACCATATCAACATCGTGAAGTTGGTTGGCTATCTTATCGAAATCGGGGTGCTGTACCATGTAGCGAGCCGCCGAATCGTTGCGCCAGTATAGGAAGGTGCGCTCACCAACATCGTCGAGTTGAATGAGATAGAGCCCGGGTGAACGCTGCTCGTCAATAAGCACGAATTCGGTTGATAGTCCTTCATCTTGCCATCGGTTAAGCATCTCTTGGCTGATAGCGTCAGAGCCAAGCGCCGAGACATAGCTAGTTCGCATCGCTGGATTCGCAGTGTTATTGCAGTTCATGGGGTTGCTAACCGCAGCGCTGCGGTTCAAGTAGATTGCCGCGTTTAATGTGTCTCCACCATAGCTTTGATGCATGTCGCCAAATGGAGCCCCATTCAGTTCAATCATGCACTCACCGATGATTGCGATGTGGGTCATAATATAGCCTTAGAAAGGAAAGGTTGGGTTTGTTCGTATTGAGGAAAACATGACCATAATGAGATATGGTCATGCTTTTTCGATTCTAATCTTACGGGAGTGAGACTAGCCGATTACTTGTTGTCTAGTTTTACGAACAACATCGTTAGGACGAAAGACAGTGCGAATACACCCACCACGCCCATCAGTGCTTGAATGAAGTTTTGCGTACCGCCTGCAAGGTAAGCTGGCAAGCTGAATACAGAAGAAAGAATGTAGCTTGTTAAGTGCGTATCGATCGTTACCGAGATAGCACCAAACACACCTGCAGCCAAACTCGCGGTCATCATCGCTTTGGTGTATTTCGTGAGGACACCAAATAGAGCCGGCTCCGTGATGCCTAAGATAGCGGTAACACTTGAGCCCATCGTAATTGAAGATTGCTCTTTAGAAACCGTTTTACGTTGCTTGTGCCAGATAGCCATGGTTGCCCCCGCAATTGCCATGTTACCTAAACACATGATAGGCATCAGTAGATCCTTACCATACAGTGCAAAGTTGTTCAGGCTGATCGGCGTCATGCTGTGGTGGATACCAAATACGATGGTAATCGGGCGAGTTAGACCAAACACAAAGCCGGTTAACGTCGGAGAGATTTCCAGTAGTGAACTCATCACCCAACCTGCGCCATTACTTAGCCAGATACCAGCAGGGCCAACAAATGATAGCGTGATGGTCGAAGTTACCGTAAAGGCAAGCAGTGGTGTAAATACAGGCTTCGCAGAAGAAGGAACTAGGCGGTCAACTAACGGAGTCACTTTAGACAATAACCAGATTGCTAGAATCGCAGGAACAATCGCGCCGCCGTAGTTGAGCAGCTCAATAGGAACCACGCCAAGAACCGTCAGCTCAGGTGCAGCGCCTGCGTCTTTTAGCATTGTTGCTTTATCAACAAGCAGAGGCGCTAGCATTGCTGAAGAGACAGCAAGCGCAATGTATTCGTTTACTTTGAATACCTTAGCGGCAGAGAAAGAAACCAGCATAGGTAAGAAGAAGAACACAGCAACAGAGATCGAGCGGAAGAAATAAACTGTGTCTGAGGTTTCAGAGATAACATTGGTTGCAATAAGACCAGACAACAGGCCCATCAACATACCCGCGCCAGCGATTGCGGGTACAACCGGACCAAAGATGCCTGCGACAATACGCATCACGCCTTGGAACAGCTTGCCTTTCTCTAGTTCATCAGCCGGATTAGCGTCAGCTTGTTGAGTGTTTGATAGCGCGTTGAACCACTTCTCGACCTCAACACCGATGATGACTTGAGTTTGGCCTTGTTGAAGTACCACACCTTTCACATCTGCGATCTGCTTGATTGCTTCTTCGTCTACCAGCGACTCGTCTGCTAATTTGAATCTCAGCCTTGTCATACAGTGCGTGATACTCACGATATTGTCTTCACCACCAAGTGCAGTGATTAATAACTGTATATTTTCTTTGAAATTTTTCTTCTTCGATGATGACTTCGAGTTATTAATAACGGCATCACTTTTTTCTACCATTTGCATACTACACCTGTTATTGGAATATATTTAACTCGAGCAATCATAACGACAACCAATTTAAATCCAACGGAGTAAAAAGAGATCTCAATCACACTTAAAATCCGAAAAATTATTTTTTCACCGTTTTTGGCCAATTGGTATGTTTTGGTTATCAAAAAAAATCACTTAACGTACCAATTATTTTTACGCAAAATTAGCGCTTGAAATGTGGTTTTTAAAGCGGTTAGATAATAGGAGTTGACTTAAGTTTAGGTTATTTAATTGTGAAAGAAACTATTATATCTGATATCCATTGTATTATTACTAAACCAGACAGACACAACCTCATTACCGTGGTAGTTGAAACGAATGAAGGCGTGACAGGGTTTGGTTGTGCGACATTCCAACAAAGACCGCTTGCTGTAAAAACAATGGTCGATGAATATTTAAAACCTATTCTTATTGGTAAAAACGCCAATAATATTGAAGACTTATGGCAAATGATGATGGTCAACGCTTATTGGCGAAATGGCCCTGTTATCAATAATGCAATTTCCGGTGTTGATATGGCACTGTGGGATATTAAAGCCAAATTGGCGGGTATGCCGTTACACCAGTTATTTGGTGGTAAGTCTCGTGATGCTATTCCTGTATACACACACGCGACGAGCGACACGATGGAAGGGATTTATGAGCTGGTGGAATCTTTCCTAGACAAAGGCTACAAGCACATTCGTTGTCAGCTTGGTTTCTATGGCGGCGTTCCAACGGATTTGCATACCACTCAAAACCCGACTGAAGGTTCGTACTACGACCAAGATCAGTACATGGATAATACTCTAACGATGTTTAAGTCGCTGAGAGAGAAATATGGTAATCAATTCCATATTCTTCATGATGTTCATGAGCGCCTATTCCCGAACCAAGCGATACAATTTGCGAAGGAAGTCGAGCAATATAAGCCGTATTTCATTGAAGATATTCTGCCGCCAAATCAAACGGAATGGTTGGATAATATTCGCAGCCAGAGCTCAGTTTCATTAGGTTTAGGGGAGTTATTTAATAACCCTGAAGAGTGGAAATCATTGATTGCTAACCGCCGCATTGATTTCATTCGTTGCCATGTTTCACAGATTGGTGGTATTACCCCAGCTCTGAAACTCGGCCATCTATGTCAGAACTTCGGTGTTCGTATTGCATGGCATTGCCCGCCAGATATGACGCCAATTGGCGCAGCGGTAAACACGCATTTGAATGTGCATTTACACAATGCTGCCATTCAAGAACATGTCGAGTACAACGAGAATACACACAAGGTATTCCCGAACGCTGCAGAGCCAATTAATGGCTACTTATACGCTTCTGAAATCGCAGGTATTGGTGTTGAAATCGACCGAGAGGTTGCAGCCGAGTTCCCTGTTATGTATCGCCCCCACGAGTGGACTCAAAGTCGCCTTCCTGATGGCGCGATTCATACCCCTTAACTCGTATTTTTAATATCAAATGGTCGCTATAAGCGGCCATTTTCTTATTTAATATACTTACCAGATATTACGTATTATCTGGTAAGTATATTTCTAGTATCATTAAATGAATAATATT
>NZ_JBFRTU010000084.1:0-6788 GCF_041474275.1 Vibrio sp. 10N.222.52.B7
TTTAGATACAATTCACCTTTCAAACTTACCCTGTGTTCCACGCCAATTATTGAGCGACCACCGTGAATATCGACGTTGTTTTTCTGTTAGAACAAAACCCCATTCTCCTCATCTTTGTTGTTTTATCGATTGGATTAGCCATTGGTAAAATTCGTTTCGGTAGCCTCCAACTTGGTAATTCAATCGGTGTTTTGATTACTTCCCTTATCATGGGACATCTTGGCTTTTCTTTTAACGCAGATGCGCTCACCATTGGTTTCATGCTGTTCATCTACTGTGTTGGCATTGAAGCTGGACCAAACTTCTTCGGTATCTTCTTCAGAGACGGTAAGCACTACCTCATTCTGAGCCTTGTGGTACTTTCTACCGCAATTGCCCTAACCTATTTCAGTAGTCATTACCTTGGCCTAGGCTTTGGTTTATCTGCAGGCATGATGGCAGGTGCCTTAACAGCAACGCCGATATTGGTAGGTGCTCAAGATGCTCTGAATTCTGGGCTTGCAGAATTACCAAGAAACATGGACTTGAGCCTGATTATCGAAAACCTTTCAGTCGGTTACGCGATGGCTTACTTGGTTGGCTTAATCAGTATGATTATGTTTGCTCGCTTGATTCCAAAACTTCAAAAAGTGAACCTACACGACTCGGCAGAGCAAATCGCCCAAGAACGTGGGTTAGGCGCTTCAGGTCAGCGTAAGGTTTACTTGCCCATTATTCGTGCTTATCGAGTGGGACCAGAGCTCATCTCTTGGACTGACGGTAAGAATCTGCGTGAACTGGGCATCTATCGCCAAACAGGCTGTTACATCGAGCGTATTCGACGTAATGGTATTCTTGCCCATCCAGATGGTGATGCAATTCTGCAAGAAGGCGATGAGATCGCATTGGTTGGTTTCCCAGATAGCCACGCTCGTCTAGACCCAAGCTTCCGTAACGGTAAAGAAGTTTTCGACCGTAACCTTCTCGATCTGCGTATCGTGGAAGAAGAGATCGTCGTTAAGAGTGACAGTATCGCAGGTAAGCGCCTATCAGACTTAAACCTGTCTGAATACGGCTGTTTCCTTAACCGCGTAGTACGTGCTCAGATTGAAATGCCGATGGACTTAAACATCGTGCTTTCTAAAGGTGACGTCCTACAGGTGAGTGGTGAAAAGAGTCGAGTGCACGGCCTAGCTGAGAAAATTGGTTTCATCTCAATCCACAGCCAAATGGCGGATTTGATGGCCTTCTGTAGCTTCTTCATTTTGGGTATTTTGTTTGGTTTGATCACCATGACATTCGGTCAGGTATCGTTTGGGCTAGGTAACGCGGTTGGCCTGCTTCTATCGGGTATCATGCTTGGTTTCCTACGAGCGAACCACCCTACTTTCGGTTATGTGCCTCAAGGTGCTCTGAACATGGTCAAAGACCTCGGTTTGATGTTCTTTATGGTCGGTATCGGCTTGAGCGCCGGTGGTAAGATATTTGAGCACTTAACCCAAGTTGGCCCACAGGTAATAGGTATTGCCCTAGTAGTGAGTGTGCTGCCAGTATTCTTCGCTTACTTGGTTGGCGCTTACGTATTGAAGATGAACCGAGCTTTGTTGTTCGGTGCAATCATTGGCGCGCGAACTTGCGCTCCAGCGATGGACATCGTAAATGACCACGCTCGCTCAACGATTCCGGCTCTGGGTTATGCGGGTACTTATGCGATAGCCAATATATTGATGACCTTAGCAGGTACTTTCATCATCATAATTAGCTAGCATCTGCTGCATTAAAAGCAGCCAAGCTTAGATATTTCGAATGCACTAATTCACTTTGGGTTAGTGCATTTTTTATAACCTGTTTTAAGCGGTTCAAGCCTTCTTCCCCACTCCTGCTCTTAACTCTCTTCATCCCTTATTTCTACTCTTGTCCCCCTTCGAATCGCGGTAGCCGTATCCGCTCTTAAATCTCTTCGCATCCCGCCACTCGAATCCCATATCTGCTCTTAATCTCTTGAACCAAATAGCAGACAAAAAAATAGGCGCTCAATGAGCGCCTATTTCGTTTAGATTCGATAACTTGAATTAGATGTCAGCTACATCAAATTCAACAGCTGGGTTAACGTCAGCTTCGTAATCAACACCTTCAACACCGAAACCAAATAGCTTCAAGAACTCTTCTTTGTACTCTACGTAGTCAGTCAGTTCTTTTAGGTTCTCAGTTGTGATTTGAGGCCATAG
The DNA here is from genome assembly GCF_041474275.1 of Vibrio sp. 10N.222.52.B7. Classification (NCBI taxonomy): domain Bacteria; kingdom Pseudomonadati; phylum Pseudomonadota; class Gammaproteobacteria; order Vibrionales; family Vibrionaceae; genus Vibrio; species Vibrio sp. 10N.222.52.B7. The sequence goes on from NZ_JBFRTU010000084.1 coordinate 2,208, forward strand.
GTTACGACAGTGATCTTGAATGTCTTCGCGAAGCTCAAGGTCATCTAGACGTAGACGGTTCACTTCATCCACTTCTGGCGCGCTGCCGTCTTCTTTGTATAGACGTTGGCTGAACATACGGAAGATCTGTTCCATACAACCTTCGTGAATACCTTCTTCACGCATCTTCTTGAACACCATAGCGATGTAAAGAGGCATTACAGGGATTGCAGAACTTGCTTGAGTCACTACAGACTTAAGAACAGCAACGTTTGCAGTACCGCCAGTTTGGCCTAGCTTCTCGTTCAGCGCTGTCGCTGCACGGTCTAGATCCATCTTAGCTTTACCTAGTGCGCCATCCCAGTAGATTGGCCACGTTAGTTCAGTACCGATGTAGCTGTAAGCAACCGTCTTACAACCGTCCGCTAGAACACCAGCTTCAGAAAGAGCATTGATCCAAAGTTCCCAATCTTCACCGCCCATTACAGTAACAGTGTCTTTGATCTCTTCTTCAGTTGCAGGCTCTACGCTTGCTTCGATGATTGTGTCTTTGTTCGTATCAACCGCAGTTGACGTGTACGTTTCACCGATAGGCTTTAGAGATGAACGAATTACTTCGCCAGTCTCTGGCATTTTACGCACTGGAGACGCCAGTGAGTATACAACCATATCGATTTGGCCTAGATCTTCTTTGATCAGGTCAATTGTTTTCTGTTTCGCTTCGTTAGAGAAAGCATCGCCGTTCAGGCTTTTTGAATACAGGCCTTCTTCTTTAGCTAGCTTGTCGAACGCTGCTGAGTTGTAGAAACCAGCTGTGCCAGGCTTTTTCTCAGTACCGGCTTTCTCAAAGAAAACACCGATAGTTGAAGCGCCGCCACCAAATGCAGCCGCAATACGTGAAGACAAGCCGTAGCCACTTGAAGAGCCAACAACTAGTACACGTTTAGGTGCGTTTGCGATTGGGCCTTGAGCTTTTGTGTAAGCAATTTGTTCTTTTACATTAGCTTCACAACCGACTGGATGTGTTGTAGTACAGATGAATCCGCGAATTCGAGGTTTGATGATCATATTCAACTTCCTTAAAAAATCAGGTTAAGGATAAAAGTTTCGTACGCAAATGGCATCTAATTTCTGTAAAAATGTGGCGAAAATGCAAGTGGTTGGAGCACTCAATGAATATTTGCTGACTAAGTCACCATTTGTTAACGCCTCTATTGCAACTTCTACGACAAAAACAAAAAAAGGCACCTAATAAGGTGGCCTTTTGTCATTTCTTTATCTAAGCAACGCTATTTAGCTTAGGTTTTAACTCTTTTCGCGTCAAAGTTTCACTGTAATCATGACTGAAGTGGTCAACTTGAATCGCTGCGTAGCGAAGTTTGTCTGCTGCAATGATTTGGTCAACTTCGTCTTGAGTAAGAACATCTGCCGCCAGTGCTTGAGCAAGTTTATCTTGCAATAGACCTTTACGAGCCACTTTGCCCTCTTTCACTGCTTTGAAGATCTTACGTTCGAGAGGCTTGATGCTGTACATCGCATTGAACGCATTCTCCATTAGGCCAACACTATCCTCTTCTTCTTTGCCTATGTAGCAAAGGTGAGTTAGACGTTCACGGTGTGCACCCGGAGTCATCAAGCTTTCTGCCAGTTGTACCGTTAGATTATCACTTGGTTTTTCAAAGTGGTTACCGACAGGGAAAACTAGACCTTTAAGTACTTTACCTACCATCTTGTTCGGGAAGTTTCTGTACGCTTCTTGTAGCGATTTAGCCGCGTTATGGAAACAGTGTTGAACCGCGTAGTGTACGTAGTCTAGGTCAGCTTGTTGACGACCTTCATCTTCATACTTCTTAAGCGCTGCAGACGCCATGTATAGGTAACTTAGACCATCACCTAGACGTGCAGAGATAAGCTCTTTACGTTTCAGTTCGCCACCTAGTGTAAGCATTGCGAAATCCGCACTCACTGCAAGCGCACGGCTCAAGCGAGTTAAGTCTTGGTAGTAAGGCTTCGTTGGACCGCTCATATCCGCTTTAATGAACTTAGAGCCTGTCAATGCCGCACCGAACGCACCAAACGTGTTCTTAGTTGCGTGAGAGATATGCTTGAACAACAAGTTATCGAAATCCTTCGCACCTTGCTTCTCATCTGGGTTTGCTGCCGCTTCCATTTCGCTTAGCACGTATGGGTGACAACGTGTCGCACCTTGACCGAAGATCATCAGGTTGCGAGTTAAGATGTTCGCACCTTCTACTGTGATAGCAACTGGAATACCTAGGTAAGGCGCAGCTAAGTAGTTCATTGGACCATCTTGAATTGCACGACCAGAGTGGATATCCATTGAATCATTCAGGATAGTACGCGCCATTTCTGTCATGTGATATTTCGCGATAGCCGTAACGATACCCGGCTTCTCTTTCATATCGAGTGAAGTAGTTGTTAGTGTACGAGTCGCTTCTAGTAGATATGTTAAGCCACCAATACGACCTAAACTCTCTGCAACTCCTTCAAACTTACCAATCGACATACCGAACTGCTTACGAACATAAGCGTATGCGCCGGTCGTTTTCGCCGTTAGGTGGCCCATCGCCGTGCCAAGTGCGGGTAATGAGATACCACGACCTGCAGACAGACATTCCACCAGCATACGCCAGCCTTTACCTGCGTAATCGGCACCACCGATTAACCATTCCATAGGAATAAATACATCGTGACCGCGTGTTGGACCATTCATAAACGCAAGACCAAGTGGGTCATGACGCTCACCAATCACAACACCTTCGTGGTCAGCCGGGATTAGCGCACAAGTGATGCCAATGTCTTCTTTGTCACCCAGTAGCTTTTCTGGATCGTGCAGTTTGAAAGCCAGACCAAGTACCGTCGCCACTGGTGCTAGTGTAATGTAGCGTTTGTTCCAGTTAAGCTTGATACCTAGCGTCTCTTTACCTTCGTGCATGCCCATGCACACAGTACCGACATCAGGGATACCACCCGCATCAGAACCCGCTTCTGGGCCTGTTAGTGCGAAACATGGGATATCTGTACCGTCAGCAAGACGAGGTAGCCAGTAGTCTTTTTGGTCTTGAGTGCCGTAGTGAGACAGCAGCTCACCAGGACCAAGAGAGTTTGGAACCATTACTGAAACCGCAGTACTGATACTGCGAGTCGCAATCTTAGTTACGATAGTTGAGTTAGCGTGTGCTGAGAATTCACGACCGCCATACTCTTTCGCAATAATTAGCGAAAAGAAACGCTCTTTGCGTAAGAAGTTCCACACCTCTTCAGGAAGGTCTCGATCTTCTTTTACAATTTGGTGGTCATCAAGCATAGCGAGCAAGGTTTCAAGCTCATTATCCATGAACGATTGCTCTTCTGCTGTCAGCTGAGGTTTTGGGTATTGATGCAGCTTAGTGAAATCTGGTTTACCAGAAAACAGCTCTCCGTCCCACCACACGCTACCCGCTTCCATCGCTTCTTTCTCGGTGCTAGATAGTGGTGGTAGTACTTTTTTAAAGAGTTTAAAAGCTGGGTCACTTACCCATTTTTGTCTTAGAGAGCTCATAGTTCAGATCCTTTTGTTCACTATATTGGTTGTGAATGTTTCGCTTTTTATTGTTTTATTCTTCTGCTGACATGCCAGCGGCTAAATATGGAATAAGAATATCGACCACTGCCTTAGCATCTATCTTTCTGTCATAGTCATTCTCTGCAATTTCTACCAGAGCCTGACTTGATGCCATGGTGAATACACAAGTCCCTAGGGTGAAGTGTAATCGCCAAAATAACTGTTCTTGAGTGAGGTTCGGATTCGCCTTCATTACAGATGTCGTAAACAAAGAAAGTACTTCGCTATAACGGGTAGTAATGAACCAACGCAAGTGTCCTTGCACATCTGTATAGCCTCTGCCGATAAGTAACATGAACCGGCTTGTACCATTTGGCCTAACATCATTAAGTGCTCTTAGTGGCTGTCTCAGAGACTCAAACACGTCACTCATAGAATACGTTTCGTTCAAGTTTAAGTTCACTAATGCATCTTGCAGTGCTGGCATAAATGCTTCTAAGTAACGATTGAGTACCGCACGAACCAGAGTCTTCTTATCGCCAAAGTGATAGTTCACTGAAGCTAAGTTGACATTCGCTTTACTCGTAATCGTGCGTAAAGAGGTGTCATTAAAACCGTGCTCAGCAAATAAGCCTTCAGCCACATCTAAGATTTTGTCTTTGGTTGTACTTCTTGGTGCCATTTCAATCACTCGTATTAAACAACTGTTTGAAATATACGCTTAGTACATTTATTTAACAAGCAAGCAACATCACATTTTCACAAATTGGTCGTACCAGTTAATAAAACTCAGCACTAACCGATTGAATCGCTGTGTGTTTACAAAAAAAGAAAAAAATAATGAATTTTCTTGGAACTGAAATGGAAATGGTGGGTCATAAATTATATAGAAAACAGCGTATTTAGAAGTTTAACAGGCCGTCAAACTTGTTCTTCTCACTGCTTTCTTAATTACTGCATTTTCCTTATTAACTCCTATACTTGTATCCGCCCAAACCACGTTGGTTTGGGCTTTTTTTTGGTTCATCGCGGATTAG
>NZ_JBFRTU010000085.1:0-368 GCF_041474275.1 Vibrio sp. 10N.222.52.B7
AAATGCAGTTGCTGAGTGCGAAGCTGGTGACGCACTGCCATCAGAATCTTACCCAAATGGTTCTCGCCGGTTCCATCGCCGCCATCGCCCCAGAAGTGGTCTTTGTGCGAATGTTCTTTGATCACCGAATCTCCGGTATTGGTAAGAAACAGCGCAAACTGTGGATTCTGTCTGAACTTCTCCGTCACAATAAACTGCATCACTTCAACACGAATGTCATACCAATCTTCGCGAACTTGGTCTTCGTAGTCACGACTTAAAGAGAACGCTTCAGCAGGTGTACTGGCTTCCAAAATGGTATTACGTAGCGCTTCGGAGGCAAACTTCATCGCTTGATAATAATGTTCGCTGGTTGCCCAAACTTGATC
>NZ_JBFRTU010000085.1:1066-1904 GCF_041474275.1 Vibrio sp. 10N.222.52.B7
AGCCACAGAATTAGACATAGCCTTCTCCTTACCAACGACATCGCATATTTTTGCTTTAACTTTAAAATTAGTGGCGTTGAATATGACTGTCAAACAACTTAGCTCAAGAGTATGCCATGTGCGTGTTTTTCATCTGAAAAGCGTAATATCAAAAGGGTTAGGCTAAACAGAACAGTGAGCCAAAGAATCAAGGAGTTGATTAAATCTGGATAGGAAACATGAAAAAACACTTATAAATCAAAGGGTGGCGTTGTGCCACCCTTCTAAATGCAATGGGGATTATTAGTGAATAAGACCTAGCTCCCTCGCTTCTTCCAGACTCAAACCGCTTTCTCTAATTTCTCTTAGAGTCTCGATACGACGACGAGCTTCAGCAGACTTCATTTTCTTTTCTGGTTTGAAAGATACTTCTTCTTCAGCATCCCACTTGTTTGCAATATTTGTCATTTCATCATGGTTGATAGAATTAATGGACATGTTTTCCTCCGAAAAGCACCATGTAATGGACAGGTAATCTGTAGCAAATGCTTTTTCGCTTGTTAAGAAATTCTGTACTGAAGTGTGATGATTCCGACGCTTCACAAAGCTAATTAATAAATGCCTCATTTAAACTTTGCCAAAGCCATTTTCTGCAATTATATTTAAAAGATTCCCCATAAGAAATGTGGTTTGATCCAACTCTCATTTTCCCCTCTTTCAATGCAATCAAATCCGTTAGCTTTCACATAGGCTAAGGCGAGATTTTCGGCTTAGCCGGAGAATCAGGCTGCGGGAAAAGCACCTGCGCACGATTGATGACCAAGGTTTACCCTGCGACAGAGGGAGAGATACTGTTCAA
>NZ_JBFRTU010000085.1:2535-2754 GCF_041474275.1 Vibrio sp. 10N.222.52.B7
AGGGAGAGATACTGTTCAAAGGCAGAGACATCTCTACGCTGAAAAGCCGTAAAGATATCTTGGATTATCGCAGCCGTGTGCAAATGGTGTTTCAAGACCCCTTTGGTTCACTTAATCCCACTCACACCATTGAGCACCATTTAACGCGCCCACTTAAGATCCATAAACAGGTAGCCACTAAACAGGCTCTCACAGAACGCCTCAAAGAGTTATTAACGC
>NZ_JBFRTU010000085.1:3479-3835 GCF_041474275.1 Vibrio sp. 10N.222.52.B7
TCAAAGAGTTATTAACGCTGGTGGAGTTACCCATCGAAACGCTCGCCAAATACCCGCACGAGCTCAGTGGAGGCCAAAGACAGAGGGTTAACCTAGCGAGAGCACTGGCCGTTGGCGCTGAGGTTATTCTTGCTGACGAACCCACCTCGATGTTGGACGTTTCGATTCGACTTGGCGTGTTGAACCTGATGCAAAAAATGAAGCAAGAGTTGGGGATTGGCTTTTTGTACATAACCCACGATCTTGCCACGGCACATTACATCGCTGAAGAGACGGCGGTGATGTACAAAGGGCAGATCGTCGAGTGGGGATCAACCCAGTCGATCTTGACCAATCCACAACACCCGTACACTAAG
>NZ_JBFRTU010000085.1:4550-5284 GCF_041474275.1 Vibrio sp. 10N.222.52.B7
GATCCCGATCTGCCATTTGGCGAACTCGTCAAAAATGAGCCAAACTATTCAATAGACGCTGATCGTATTCGAGAGCAGAGCAGTGAAATACAGCATGAAATCAAACAAGTTTCTGATAATCACTTTGTAAAACAGTGGGATAACGTTGCATGAATGAACTAGACACTTGGTTAGAGCGGATCGGAGATTGGTACAAAGACCGAAAGCATGATCAAGTGGACCGGTTAGAACCTTTGATCTTAACGCCTCCAGATGCGCTCTGGGGGCCATTGATCACGGATGAGCAGAGCAAAGGCATCGCATGTTGGCTAGACGGATGCCTGAGAATCTTTACTTTCTATCGCCACCTCGCGGATTCATCGAATCCGGACTTGGCTTCGCAGGAGGCCAACAGCTCAAGCCATCAAGATAAAGCCTACCAATACCTAATGTTTGCCTACAGTAAGCTGCAAGCGGTGTCATGTGACCCAAAATCAGAAGCAGGATTGCAAGAGTGGTGTACACAGCGGCTACAACACTTGTGTGTATTGGCTTTGGAGTTTACGAACCAACAGCAAGAACCACGTTGGAAAGCAGAGTCTGAAAAATTGATCGAGTCGCATGTACGCTTTATGGCAACCCATCCCCGAAACGATGATCAAGGAATTATTCAACGCCATCTCCACTGATCAAGCCCTTCTCGATCAAGCATCAAATCAGAATCTCACCAGAGCTAGATCCGTAGAAAGCATGAT
>NZ_JBFRTU010000085.1:6056-6225 GCF_041474275.1 Vibrio sp. 10N.222.52.B7
GATCCGTAGAAAGCATGATCGAGCCTTGATCATGCTTCGGCGTTTAACTCTGTAAGCTATTGAATTTTAATGATTGACTGAATTTTAGGCAAAAAAAAGCGAGTCCCTTGGGAACTCGCAAAAATCTATTCAGTATGATGTAACAAAATATGAGCCAATCTATTAATCA
>NZ_JBFRTU010000086.1:0-1292 GCF_041474275.1 Vibrio sp. 10N.222.52.B7
GGTTCATCGCGGCTTTCCGGGGAAAGCCGCTTTTATCTTCAAGAAGAAGTAGTCGGTATCTCGATACCCATACCCCATTCGCTTGATTAGCTTTATCTTGTTGTTTATCCCTTCTAGGGTGCAGGTGTTTAGCGGATAACTTGCCGATGCGATAATACCGTGAAGATAAGGACTCAGTTTTCGTGCGAACTCTTTCAATGGCTTAATTCCACTCTCTTGTACTTGTGCCCACCAAGCCTCCCAGAGCCCTTTAGCATGTGCTTCTGATTCACAATACCAAAGCTCTTTGAGTTGTGCCCCGAGTATATAAGTGGTCATTAAGTCCTTATTGATATTCAATATTTCTGTAAGATAGCTGTCTTGCCGTGGATTTAAGTTGCCTCTATTTTTCAACAACACCCAGCGTGAGCGCTTGACCCATTGCCTCGCTTTTTTATCTTGCTTGAGTTTGTTGGCTTGGTCGACTCTGACTCTATCCATTACCTCACGACCGAACTTAGCAACAACATGGAATAAGTCGTAAACGATTTTTGCGTTCGGGCAGTGCGCTTGAACTTCAAGGTCAAAAGCCGTATTCATGTCCATCGCGACCGCTTCGATATTATTGCCATGCTTGCCTAACAGCTCGAAGAACGGTCGTATGTCCTTGCGGCTACGGCCTAACCCTATCCAAATGACTTGATGAGTCTTAGCGTCAGCAATGACCGTGGCATACCTATGCCCTTTAAAGATAGCGAACTCGTCCATGACGAGTTGCCTTAGCTCTTCCCATTTCACTGACGGTACAACTTGTCGAAGTCGGCGTTTATCTATCTCTTTAATGGTGTGCCAATGTACGCTCGTTAACTGGGAGATATGCTTAATGGGAAGAAGAGGCAGCAGTTGTTCTATATAACTTTTTAGGCGCTTCGTGATGCGAGCATAAGGCTCTAGCCAAGATAGAGACTCTGTTTTTATGCCGCAGTCACGACACTTGATTCTTCGTGTTTGAACGGAAAGTTCAACAGGAACACCGAGCAACATGGCTTCTTTTACATGACGCCATTGATACTCGTGGATAGCCTCGGCCTCGAGACCACAAAGGCACTTAGCCTCAGAGTTAGGTTTAAGAGTCAGGGTAATAAGTGATGCTGTCTGGTGAGACTTTACTATTTGAAAGCCTTCCCAGAATGAAGATAGGAAAGTATGATTCGGCATGAAAACGGTAGTTTGTGTATGATTTTTGTTTGGCGACTAAACCATATCACTTACTACCGTTTTTGTTTTTAGTTCCCGCTAATCCGCGATGAACC